>JAQXTC010000127.1 GCA_029219285.1 Clostridiaceae bacterium | reverse complement strand
TTGAGCAATTACTTAATGGAAAATCTATTATTCTATACTTACCACCAAATGGGACTGCTGGCTTAGCTATAGATTTTGTTAGTATACCTAATCTTGATCCCTGTCCACCAGCTAATATCATTGCTACTATTTCTTTATTAACCATAAGCACTCTCCCCCTCATAAATACTTCTTCCTTACTACAATATGAGGTGTAAATATAAAATATACATAATTTTTATTATTGTTCAAAAAAGAAGCCTCTCTAAAGAAGCTTCTTTAAAATTTACAGTTCTTCAATTATTCTATAACCCTTTCCCTCAACTTCTAAATGAAATTTTTCATCTTCACCTCTAGATAGTATTCTTCCATTAATAATATCCATAAAACGCTTTCCTGGACTTTTCTTTAAACTTACTTCCTTCAAGTAATCTAAATTGTTTAAAATAATCAAGAGACTTTTATTTATAAGCATTCTCTTTATTATTACAATTCCTTCTACCTCTTCTCTTATACTAAAGTCTCCTTTTAACAGATACATATTATTTTTTCTAAGTTTAATAAATTTACTATAGATATGATAAATATCTTTATCTTCTTTTCCCCATGGATATGGTTTTCTATTAGTCGGATCTCCATACCCTTTCATTCCAGCTTCATCACCATAATATATAAGAGGCACACCAGGAAACACCATTTGAATAAGCACTGCAAACTCTAGCAGTATTTTATTCTCTCCTAGTTCTGAAAATATTCTAACAGTATCGTGATTACCTAACAAATTCATAGTACTATAGAAATTTTCTCGTGGATAATTTTCAAATAGACTATAAACTCTATTAACAAACTGCGTTGAGTTAAATTCGCCTTTTACATATCTTATAATATAATCTCTTAAAGGATAATTAGTAACAGAATCCAATTCTCTACCGAAAAAATATTTACGTTTATGAGAGTAACTTATCTTATTAGATGCATCCTCCCACACTTCTCCTATAAGAACACTATTTTTTTTCGTTTCTCTCATCTTGCTTTTTAACAATTCAATAAATTCATCGGGCAATTCATCAGCTACATCCAACCTCCATCCACTAGCACCAAGTTCTAGCCACTTGGCTACTATTGATTTAGTTCCTGTAACAATATAATTCAAATATGTCGGATTTAATTCATCCACATTAGGTTGATTATTAAATCCCCACCAACTCTCATAATCATCTGGATAATTATTAAACCTATACCAATTAAAATACTGCGAATTTCTCGATTGATATGCTCCAACAGTATTATAGTTTCCATACTTATTGAAATACTTGCTATCTGCACCTGTATGACTAAATACTCCATCTAATATTACTTTCATACCATAAGATTTAGCTTTGCTACACAATTCTTTAAAAATATTTTCATCACCATACATAGGATCTATTTTTTCATAATCGCCAACATCATATTTATGACAGCTTACTGATTCAAAAATCGGATTGAAATACAGAATTGTTATACCCAACTTATGCAAATAAGGCAACTTATCAATAACACCTTTTAAATTTCCACCGTAAAAATCCCAACGTAATATCTGTCCTCTATCATCTTTAATATACATAGGTTCATCATACCAATTTGAATAAATAAAACTATTAGTTTTTTTGTGATTAACTCTTCCATCTTTATTGCCATTATAAAATCTATCTACAAATATTTGATATATTACACCTTTTTGATACCATTCAGGAATATAACTTTCTTCAAAAACAGTTATTTGATATGGTTTTGGATTGTCATAGTAGATTTTGCCTTCCCCACCTAGAACCTCTTCATTATTTCCATAATAAAATGTTCTTCCATCTTTATAAAGCGAGAAAAAATACTTATTCACCCCTAAATATTCAGATGTATCAAGTTTAACAGAAAATAGTGTTCTTCCACCACTATCTCCTTCCCAATTCATCCTTATTGCACTCTCTTTGTCCTCAAAATTTATTATATTTAAATAAACATCCACACCTTTATCTGTTAATATTTTCAAATTCACCTTAGTTCCTATAGGTATTGCACCAAATGGACTTCTATACTGAGTTATATGTGAATTATGAAAGGCAAAATCATACTCCATCAAGTTCAAAGCCTCCCTATAAATTTTTATATAGTAATTCAGACCCCCATATTCCGGTTGCATATTCTTGTATAGTTCTATCAGACGAGAATACACCTGAATGAGCTATATTAATACCACACATTTGTTGCCATTTATACATATCTCTATACAACTTATCAACTTTCTCTTGAGCCTTTATATATGCATCAAAATCTTTAAGAACAAAAAATTCATCATTATAAGTAATAAGATTTTCATAAATACTCTTAAATCTATCTCTATCTTTGTGATAAACTCCGTTAACTAAGTCTCCAACAACTCTATTTACTTTCTTATTTTGATTACAAATGTCAATGGAGCAATATCCGCCATTTTGTAAATAATCCAATACTTCTCTAGCTGTCATTCCAAAAATAACAATATTATCTTCTCCAACTTCATCTTTAATTTCAATATTCGCTCCATCTAATGTCGCAATAGTTACTGCACCATTCATCATAAATTTCATATTAGATGTACCTGATGCTTCTTTAGTAGTCGTAGAAATCTGCTCACTTAAATCTGTAGCAGGAATAATATCTTCTGCTAAGGACACTTTGTAATTTTCCATGAAAACTACCTTAATCTTATCATTAACAGCTTTATCATTATTAATAGTTTGTGCTATACAGTTAATAAGCTCAATAACATTCTTAGCCAAATAATATCCTGGAGCCGCTTTACCTGCAAAAATAAATGTCCTTGGTTGAATATCTAATTTAGGATTTTCTTTTAATTCATTATATAAATTCATTATTCTAAGGCAATTAAGAGTTTGCCTCTTATATGCGTGAATTCTTTTTACTTGAACATCAAATATAGAATTTGGATCAACTACAATTCCATTACTCTTATAAATTCTTGTAGCTAATCTTTCTTTATTTTTTTGCTTAACTCTATTTAACTCTTCTTGGATTCCTTTTTCTTTAGCAAACTTTTCAAAGTATATCAAATCTGTTGGATGCTTAATAAAACTTTCACCTATAGTTTCTACAAGCAAACTAGTTAAATCAGGATTACTTTTTAAAAGCCATCTTCTATGAGTTATACCATTAGTTTTATTATTAAATTTATTAGGATACATATAGTAGAAATCACTCATTTCCTCTTTCTTTAATATCTCAGTATGAAGCTTAGCAACTCCATTAACACTATGACTTCCTACTACAGCTAAATTAGCCATTCTAACTTGACCATCTCCTAATATGGCCATTCTATTTATCTTATCCCATTGTTCAGTATATTTTGTACAAAGTTCTTCACGATATCTCCTATTTATTTCTTCAACAATCATATAAATTCTAGGAAGTAGTGATTTAAACATATCTATAGGCCACTTTTCTAATGCTTCTGCTAAAATTGTATGATTAGTATAAGATACGGTGTTAGTTGTTATTCTCCATGCTTCATCCCATGATAATCCCTCTTCATCCATAAGAATTCTCATAATTTCCGGAATTGCAAGAGTTGGATGAGTATCATTAATATGAATAGCTACTTTCTCATCTAATAACTTAACATCTCCTCCATGCTTCTTGTAATGTCTTATAATACTTTGAACACCAGCTGAAACAAAGAAATATTGTTGTTTAAGTCTTAGCATTTTTCCTTCATAAAAAGAATCATCAGGATATAGTACCTGTGATATTGACTCAACAGAATTTTTATATTCTATTGCTTTTAAGAATTCACCTCTGCTAAATGAAGAATAATCAAATTCATTAGAAACGGTTTCTGCACTCCATAATCTTAATGTATTAGCTACATCATTTTCATATCCAACTATTGGAGTATCATAGGGTACTGCAAGCACTGGTTCATAGTTAACATGAGTAAAAGTTAAAGTACCATTTAATTCTTGCACCTTCACTTCTCCACCAAACTTAACTATTTCAGCTTTATCAGGCTTTCTCCTTTCCCATACGTTTCCTTCCTTTAACCAATTATCAGAAACTTCAACTTGTTTACCATTAATTATTTTTTGTTCAAAAAAACCATACTTATATCTTATTCCACAACCATTTCCTGCTATATTTAGGGATGCCATAGAATCTAAAAAACAAGCTGCAAGTCTTCCAAGGCCTCCATTTCCAAGGCCTTGGTCCTGCTCAAGTTCTTCAAGTTCTCTAAGATCAATATTTAAATCTGCTAATGCTTCTCTGCATACATCTATTATCCCTAAATTTAATAATACATCTCCAAGTAGTCTACCTAATAAAAATTCCATAGAAAAATAGTACACTTGTTTTTCACCAGTTTTATTGTAATTTTTATTAGTATTCATCCATATTCGTACAACATAATCTCTTATTAAGCTTCCCAAGGCCTCATATTTCTGTAAATTATTTCCTTCTTCAATTTCTTCGCCATGAAGATTTTTGTATTTGTTCTCATATGCCTTTTTAAATGCCTCTTTTTCTAGAGATAGCATATTGTTAAACACCTCCTATGACTTATGCTTCGATGACTTGAAAATATAATTTACTATACTCCTCTGCTGATTTATCCCAACTATTATCTGATTCCATTGCTTGTTTAACTATAGAACACCAGCTCTCTTTATCTTTATATACCTGTAACGCATATTCAATTATCATCAACAATTCATTAGCATTAAAATTACTAAAACTAAATCCATTGCCTTTGCCATTATATTTGTTATAAGGTAAAATAGTATCTTTTAATCCACCAGTTTCACGACCTATTGGAACAGCACCATATCGTAAAGCAATAAGTTGACCAAGTCCACATGGTTCAAGTAATGAAGGTTTCAAAATCATATCTGAACTTGCATATATTTTATGAGCTAATTCCTTATCAAATTTTATATTAGTAGATACTTTATCCTTATATCTTACTTGTAATCCCTTAAAATGTTCTTCATATTGTTTATCTCCTGTTCCTAAAATAACTAGCTGAATATCATGTTGTAATAATCTATCAGCTATATTAATAACTAGCTCTAACCCTTTTTGATTATTAAGCTTAGATACTATTGCTATCATAGGTATATCTTTATTTACCGGTAAGGATAAATCCTTTTGTAATTCAAGCTTATTTGCTTGTTTATCTTCTATTGATCCCTTCTTATAAACTTTATATATATATGGATCCTTGTAAGGATTATACTCTTCATAATTTAAACCATTAAGAACACCTCTAACATTAAAAGATTTTTCTCTTAATAGTCCATCTAAACTATCACCATACTCTGGAGTCTTAACTTCATCAGCATAAGTAGTACTAACAGTTGTCACTTTGTCAGCAAACTTAATACCACCCTTCATAAAACTAACTCCACCATAAAATTCAAGACTTCCATCTTTATATAATTCTAAATTATAATTAAATAAATCTGGCAAAATTCTAGGGGAAAATACACCTTTAAACATCATGTTATGGAAAGAAAAAATAGTTTTTATATCTTTATATGCATTATCTTGGCCATACTCATATTTCAAAATAACAGGTATCATTCCTGTTTGCCAATCATTGCAATGAATTATATCAGGTTTCCAGCTAATTTCTCTTACTAAATCAACAACTGCTCTATCAAAGAATGCAAATCTTTCATCATCATCATCATAGCCATATTCATCTTCTCTGTTAAAATAATACTCATTATCTATAAGATAATAAGTTACATTTTCATAATTATATTTAAAAATTCCACAATATTGATTTCTCCAGCCAACCTTAACCATAAACCACTTAATAAAAGTAAGTCTTTCACTAAGCTTAGAATCTATGTTTTTATACTTTGGAATAACAACTCTTATATCTATATCCTTTTTAGCTAAAGACTTTGATAATTCTCCCATAACTTCACCAAGTCCCCCTGTTTTAATAAAAGGATCTGCTTCTGATGCTACTAATAATACCTTCATTAATTTTCCCTCCTTCTTGACTTTTACAATTTACTCACAAACTCTATCCAACAATCCCATCTTAATTATCTTTATGAAAATGATTCTATTATTTAATCTTACAAATTAATAATAGACTCTGCATATTTGATATTAAATTTGCTTTTTTCCTCTATCACCTCGCCTTCTCTCTCACTATAATATATTCATCACCATCTCAATATATCACAAATTATCTAAACCCTAACAATTACAAAAAAAAGAGGCTGTAAAAAAAGTCCTTAAAATTAAACAACCATATCAGTAAAAAACTGATATGGCTGTTTTTGTATACATTTGTATATTTTCACATTTATTTTTTTAAAAAAGGGGTCACTTAATAAACGTCTCATTGTAAACAAATAAATAAATTTTTATCCAACGAGCTTTTCACGATTTAGTTTATTATGATATTTATAAAGATTATAACCGCAAGAAATCAATGTGAGTTCAAGAATTACATTATCGAGTCCTCGTCTAAACAATCTTTTATAAGATCTATCCCATTTTATTATTCCAAATGTTCCTTCAGCTTGGATACTCCTATTCATGCAAAGCAATGCACCTTGTATAGATTCTAGATTACTTATAACTTCCTCATGT
>JAQXTC010000126.1 GCA_029219285.1 Clostridiaceae bacterium | reverse complement strand
ATGGAATAGTTGCTGTTGACATGTATAAAAAGGAAAAACCTGATGTAGTAACAATGGATATAACAATGCCTGATATGGATGGAATTGAAGCTGTTAAGCAGATAAAAGCAATTGATCCAAATGCAAAAATCATCATGTGTTCTGCAATGGGACAACAATCAATGGTTATGGATGCTATAAGAGCTGGAGCAAAGGACTTTATAGTTAAGCCATTCCAAGCTGAAAGAGTTTTAGAAGCTATTAAAAAAGTATTAGGATAAGTATACTAGTTTACAGTAACTACATTTAATTTATTGTAATTATTGATATAATTACAATAATTATTAACTAGAAAAATAAGGTTGGCAGTTGATTTATATAAGTTGACTGTTAACTTCTTATGTACCAGCTTTAATGTATATAAAAGATGGTTAATAAATAACAATGGGTAAAGGAGGGTTGCAATAATGCAAATAGTAGTATTCAAATTAGGTGATGAACATTTTGCTGTTGAAACAGATAGAGTTCAAGGTATAAATGATATTATGAGTATAACAAGGGTTCCAAAAGCACCAGCTTACATAAAAGGATTAATAAATTTACATCAACTAACGATTTAATATTACCTCTAAGATTTATTAACCCTTTAATGTAACTTGGAGCTTTAGGAACCTTAGTAATCCCCATCATATCATTTATACCTTGAACTCTTTCAGTTTCAACAGCAAAATGTTCTTCTCCTAGCTTAAATACTACAATTTGCATTTAGCTCTCCTCCCATATTTGTTTATTCTATGCACCAATAACCTTATTTATAGCTTCTAAAACTCTATCAGCTTGGAATGGTTTTACAATAAAATCTTTTGCTCCAGCTTTGATTGCATCCATAACCATTGATTGTTGTCCCATTGCAGAACACATAATTACTTTAGCTTGTGGATCAAAAGCCTTAATAGCTTTAACTGCTTCTATTCCATCCATATCAGGCATAGTAATATCCATTGTTACTACATCTGGTTTTTCTTTCTTATATAAATCAACTGCAATCAACCCATTACTTGCTTCTCCTACTACTTCAAAGTTATTCTTTTCTAGAATATCCTTTATCATCATTCTCATAAACGCTGCATCATCAACAATTAATACTTTAGCCATTTTTATACCTCCAATTAATTAAACTCCTATAGTTTTTAATATTTTTTCAATAGAACCCGGAACTGGGATATAGTAGAAATGTGCACCTAGATTTTCATGTCCTTCATCTAAAAACACAGTTTCTATATCTAAAATATATTCATCATATTGTCCAGATTCAACAAAAGTTGTTGCAAGTATTGCACTTAACATATCATCAGAAACTGCTGGAACCGATGCAACAACTTTCAATCCTGTGAATTGAGCTATTGCATTCATATAAGAACCCGATAAAATATTACCAATTTCACATAACACCGAATTCCCCATTTCTGTCAACCCATCTTCCTTTTCTTCTGTTCCTGTCAATACAGTTATGATATTTTTTGCAACTACCTTTTTAAATACAATAAGTATGCTACCTGGAAAATCTCCTAGTACCCTTACAACTATTCCTGCAACTTCATCATCACCAGCATTATCTACCAAAGATGTAAATTCTATTACATTTACAGATGGTACAGTCATATCTATCTTCTTTCCTAACATAATTGAAAGTGATGTTGCTGCATTTCCTGCCCCAATATTAGAAACCTCTTTTAAGGCATCTAGTTGCATGTTTGTTAACTGACTCTCCCCCATGGTCTACCTCCACAATATTATATTATACCAAAGCGCCTACATCAAGTATTAATGTTACTAGTCCATTACCTAATATTGTAGCTCCAATATATTCATCTAAAGATTTAAGTGTTTTTCCTAATGGTTTAATTACTATTTCTTGTTGTCCAAGTAATGAATCAACTAATAGTCCAACTGACTTATCTCCAACGTTAACTATAATTACAAACTTCTTTTCACTTTCATCAGCTTGTATATCAAGTCTTTCATTTAATCTTATTAATGGAATTACATTATCCCTGTAAATTATCACCTCTTTACCATTAGTTCTCTTTATATTTTCTTCTTTATAATCAATTACTCTATCAATAAATCCTAGAGAAATTGCTAAAGTTTCTTCTCCAACATTTACTAATAATGCTTGAATAATTTGAAGTGTTAATGGTAATTGAATTATAAATGTTGATCCTTTACCTTCTTCACTAATTAAGTCAACAGTACCACCAAGAGCTGCAATCTTTGTCTTAACAACATCCATTCCAACTCCTCTACCTGAAATATCTGTTACCACTTCATTAGTACTAAATCCTTGTGCAAAGATTAAATTCTTAATATCATTATCATTTAAGCCTTCTGTAGATATACCTACCTTCTCAGCTTTAGCTTTAACTTTTTCCACATTAATTCCAGCACCATCATCTATAACTTTTATTAATGCTTTTGTACCTTCTTGATATGCAATAAGTTTTACAGTACCTACTGGTGATTTACCAGCTGCTATTCTTTCTTCCTTAGATTCTATACCATGGTCAGCAGCATTTCTTAATAAGTGGATTAACGGTTCCCCGATTTCATCAATTACTGTTCTATCTAATTCAGTTTCTGCACCTTCAATTACGAAGTTTATTTCTTTATTAAGCTCAATAGATATATCTCTAATCATTCTTGGGAATCTATTAAATACTGTATCTAAAGGTAACATTCTTATCTTCATAACAAGATCTTGTAGATCTGTTGTAGTTCTTCCAACTTGTTCAAGAGTTTCAGAAAGTTCTGGTGATTTGTAATTTAAAACTATTTGTTCAAGTCTTGTTCTATAAATAACAAGTTCTGAAACCATGTTCATTAGTTTGTCTATTCTTTCAAGATCAACTCTAACTGATTGATGAGCCTTCTTGTGCTTTTCTTTCTTTACTGGTTTCTTAGCAACTTTTTTCTCTGTTTTTGGCTTTTCTTCTATATTCTTAGGTTTAACTTCTTTATTTTCTTCAACCTTTAGAGCCTGTTCCTTTTTCTTTTCTTCTAATTTATCTATCATATGTACTTCTACTTCTCTTACTTCAGAAATACCTTCAACTAACTGTTTAATTTCTTCTTCATTATTTTCAGTTAATAGAACAAATGTTAAATCTAAATCAAACTCTTCATTTTCTATTTCTTGTGTAGCAGGAATTGATTTTACTATTTCCCCTACTTCTTCAAGATCTTTAACAATCAAAAATGCTCTTGCTGATTTTAATAATGTATCAGGGCTTAAAGTTATCTTAATTGAAATTGCATTAAAACCTTTTTGTTGAGCTTGTCCAATTATTGACTCATCATATTCATTTAGAAGATTGCTTACTTCTTTATGCTCATCATTTGCTTCTTTAGCTGTATCTTCTGAATTATCTTGTCCTTTTCCATCTGTTATAGCATGTAATGATTTTACTATATCTTCTACATCTACCTTTTCATCAGATCCTTCTTCAATATTTGTAACCATTCTTTCAAGTGTATCTAGGCAATCAAATAAAACTGTTACTACATCTTGAGTTACTTTAAGTTCTCCATCTCTGAATTCTGAAAGGACATCCTCCATAGTATGTGTAAGTTCTGCTATATCGCCGAACCCCATTGTTGCAGCCATTCCTTTAATTGTATGAGCTACTCTAAAAATTTGATTTAATTTATCTACATCACTTGGATCTTGTTCCAAATCCAAAAGTGATTCATTTAATGTTTGAAGATTATCCATAGACTCCTCTAAAAACATATTCATATATTGTGATGTATCCATTTCCCATTCCTCCCTACAGTTTTCTATATATAAAGGTAGATACTTTTTCAAACCCATATTGCTTATAATTGTAAATACTTTCAGTAGCACCTACAAATAATAATCCACCTTTTTTTAATGATTTACTAAATTTTTCATAAATTTCTGATTTAACATCATTATTAAAATAAATAACTACATTTCTGCATACTATTAAATCAAAACCATTGTCATAACTACTTAAAATTAAATCATGCTTTTTAAAATCAACCATTGACTTAATCTTATTATCAATATAATACTTACCATCTTTTTCAGTAAAGTACTGAGCTAAATCTGACGGACTTACATTTTTTATTTCGTTGTTTGTATATTCTCCAATCTTTGCTTTAGTTAGTATTGTATTGTCTATATCAGTTGCCTGAATAATATGCTTTTTATTTTTGCTAATCTTGTCTAAAATAATGGCTAAAGTATATGGTTCACATCCTATAGAACATGCTGCGCTCCAAATCTTTAATTGATTATCTTTAGGCCTTAATTGTTCGCTGATTATCCTTTCAAGTTCGACATATAATTCAGGATTTCTAAAGAACTCTGTAACATTAATAGTTATGAAATCTAAAAATTTTTGTTTTTGTTCCTCATCCTTTTTAATTAGAACTGTATATTCATCTAAAGTTTTAACACCTATTCTTCCCATTAAGCTTTTTATTCTTCTATTAAGCTGCTCTGGTTTATAGGCTAATAGATTTATACCTAGTTCTCGATGTACCCACCTATGAAATTCGTTAAAATCCATATTTTTTATCTCCCTTTTATAATGCTGTTTATTTTAGCTGGAATTTCATTTAGCGGTAAAACTAAATCAACTTTTCCAGTTTCATAAGCTGCCTTTGGCATACCATAAATTGTACATGTAGATTCATCTTCAGAAATTGTTATTCCTCCAGCATCTTTAATTACTTCGGTACCCTTAGCACCGTCTCTTCCCATACCTGTAAGAATAACAGATAAAATATTTTTTCTATATACTTTTACTGCAGATTCAAATAGCTTGTCTACTGCAGGTCTAACTCCCCATATTGCTGGTTCATCATTTAGTTTTATTTTTCTATCAATAACCGTCATATGATGGCCACCAGGAGCTATGTAAATAGTATTTCTTTCTACATGCATCCCATCTTCAGCTTCTACAGTTTTAAGTTTACACAAACCATTTAATCGATCTGCAAAAGCTTTTGTAAATCCTTTAGGCATATGTTGAACTACAAATATAGGGACATTAATATCTCCATCTATTTTAGTCAATACTGCTTGCAATGCCTTAGGTCCACCTGTGGATGCACCAATTACAACAACATCCACTTTACCCTCAACTGTAACTTCTTTATTTCTTTTTGGAAACCTATCAATTGAAAGTTCTAAATCCACTATATTTTTCTTTCTTTTAGCAATTGCCAATATTTTCTCTATTAAAACATATTTAAACTCTTTACCTAAAGCCATTGCATTGGTTGGTTTCTCAATAAAGTCAGTTGCTCCAAGACTTAAACATTCTATAGTATGAATTGAATTTTGTGTAGTCAAACTACTAAGCATTATAATTGGATAATCCTTCTTTTGTTTCTTTAATTCTTTTAAAGTTTCTAGACCATTTAGAATTGGCATTTCTATATCCAAAGTAATAATATCAGGTTCATACTGATCCACTTTTTCAATTAATTCTTTACCATTTCTAAATTTCGCTACTACTTCCAAACCTTCATTTTTTTCTAAAATGTCGGAAATTACTTTTCTCATAAATGCTGAATCATCAACAATAGCGACCTTTATTTTCCTCATAACTCTTCACCCCTTACAAAATAACAGTGCCTTGACCTACTATCTTTAAAGTCACCATTCCATCAGATGAATCTAGTATCATAGTTCTTCCTTTATTACCTCCAGTGTCTTCAGCAACCACTGGTATTGATTCTTTTTTCAATATTTCTTTTACCGAATCTGCATTTCTCTTACCTATATCACTCACCATACTCTTATCAGAAAAATTAAACATAGATGCACCACCAGCGATTTTAGCAGTTATGTTTCTTTTATCGCATCCACTATCAAGCATTTTTTTTATCAAAATAGGAATTGCTAAATCTGCAAACTTAAGAGGTTTGGTTATATCCTTAAATTGAGTACTATCAGGTAACATAATATGTGCAAGTCCAGATGTTCTAGTTGTTTTATCATAAAGTGCTATTCCTATACAAGATCCTAAACCTATAGTCATAATTTTATCTGGTGGCATAACTAGATTCAAGTCAGCTATACCTACTTTTACTTCACCCATATTATCCTCCTAGAAAATCGAATTTTCTTCATCTTTTGATAATAAATCTTCTAAATTTAATAGGATAACAATTTTATCTTCAAGTTTAATCAAACCTCTGATATATTCTTTTGATTTTAAATTAATTATCTCTGGAGTTTCTTCAAACCTATCCATACTTACATCCGAAACTTCATAAACACTATCAACTATAACCCCAAATTTATTTTGATTACGTTTATTTACAACAATCTTAGCCTCATGTTTATCAAATTCACCTTTTAGCTTTGAAAATTTAAACTTCTTACTTAAATTAATTATTGGTAATATCTTACCTTCATAATTTATTACTCCCTCTACAAAGTCTGGTACATCAGGCACTTCAGTTGGTTTAATATATCCTAATATTCTCTCAACATCGCCTATATCTATTGCATAACGTTCACCATTTAACCCAAATATAAGTATCTTTATTTCCTTTTCGCTCATCCTTTACACCCCTTTAAAGTAGAAATTTTTCTACAATTATTTCACCTTTATCATTCATATACGCTTTTACATCTTTTGCAGCTACTTCTAACAAATACTTTCTTTCACCAAAGATAAATGTTGTATTTTGATATGCTATATCTGCAGTTATTACTCCTTCTTTAGCCACTTTTAATGTTGTTGTAACTCCTGCAATACTTCCTATCGTCTTAGCTTTTATACTTTTTTTAGCTTCTATTATCCCACCTCTAGCGACTGCACCTGGCTGTTCAAATACAACATTACTTTTGGAACATAAGTCTGATATATATTGGCCTTTACCTTGAATAACAATATCCCCTGTTGCACTAATCTTACTTTCTTGTGAATAATCAAAAAAAACGTCAACTGGTATAATTACTTCATTCTTTAAAGGTTCCATTTCTATTTCTATACTATTTATAAAATCGTACACTTCACTAGAATACTTTATACTTAATGGACCAGAACCGATAATCTTTCTTCTTATAAAATTTTTTATCTTGATACTATTTTCTTCTGATGATACTGAACTTACCAATATGGACATACATTCTTTCTGAATATTTTTAAATTTATTTTCCAATAAAATTTTTATTATTTCACCTGCAGAAATCTTATTATTAAATTGCCTTTCATAAACTTCTTCATAACCCTTCATTAGGTTTTCAAAGTCTTTTTTCAGTTTTTCCAAGTTATCCAAGTAATTCTTAACAGCAAAATCCTCTCCACCAACTAATAATTCCGAATGAATAACACTTCCTGTTATGTTAACTTGACCTTCCGCAATAATTTTAGCTTCTTCAACATTTCCCGTAACATTAACACTATTACCTGATTTTACTTGCATTCCACTCTTTATATTACCATTAATGCAAACATCACCAACAAAATCAATATTACCAGTTTTTATATCTACATCCTCAGCTATTGTATAAACTTTATTAACAAAGAATACGCCATTTTTTATAGTTGGTCGACCTTCCATAGTTGCTATTATTTGACCATCTTTAATAATGCATCCTTCTTCAATTTTAATTTTAAGCTCTTTCTTAGTTTTTCTCTTAATTTCTTCTCCTTTGATATTCTTACCATCATGACCTTCTTTACCCTTTACAATCTCAGCTAGAACATCCCCCTTTGAAACATTTGCTATAGAATATAAATTTTTATAATCGACACTAGTTAATGATTTATCATCAATTTTTTTTCTATTATCTTCAAATTTAATATCAAGCTTATCTTCTTCATCTTCAATTAATGGATCACCTTTTGCAATTAAGACTTCTGATACATTTCTAGTCTGTGTTATAACATCTAACTGTCTTTCATCAATACCATATGTAATAGCTTCATTACTTAATTCTTTTCGAATTTCATCTTTAGTATACAAAGGTGTAAACTTTTCATTAATCACTTCAAATTGAAAAACAAGCTTATCTGAAATTATTGCACAATTTAATTTATATTGTTTAGCAGAAATATAATTAATATTAATTTTAGCTTCCATTTCATCAGCACTAATAGAAACTTTTAATTCACGTGTCGGTTCTTTTTCTTTAATAGAATATGTAATTTTATCTTTTGCAGTCACTTTCATATCTTCAGTAAGTTTAGTATCATTCACATAGATATCTAAAACTTCACTTACTTCAATGAGAATTTCTTGATCTTCTCTGGTTTTCAAAAAAATATGTTCATTATCAACTTCTACTTCGGCTGCATTATTTTTTATCCCATCATTTTCTTCATCTTGAATATGAACTTCTATTTCTACCTTTTTTTTGATAAAACCTTTTTTTGAAACAACAGTATAATCAAGTTCTTCTCTAGATATACTTAATTCTTGCTCAGCTTTTATTAAGCATTCATCTAAATCTTTTCCCGAATATTTCCAGATCATAGTTTTCCCCCCCTATTCTCTTTAGATTAGTATATCATATTAGGATTAATTTTGTAACACATGTTAATAATATAATTTAATTAAATTTTTTCACAAAAAACGTTTAAAATTACTTTACTTCCATTTTAATATCTTAATTTCATGTTTTTTCTTATAATTAATCAAATATGGTTTTCCAACTAAATCTAATAATGGTTTATCTGATAATGAATCCGAAAACATATAGGATTCATTAAAATTCACATCAATTCTTTGTTTTTCCAACTCATTCTTTAATCTTATTACTTTTTCTTCTCCTTTGCAATTTTCCCCATCCATTCTTCTTGTAAACTTTCCATTTTCAAAAAGAAATTTAGTTCCTATTATTTTATCAACTTCATTTATTTTATAAAATTTCTTTATGTAAAACTCCGGAGAAGCAGAAATCAAATATACATCATATCCTTCTTTTTTCAACTTACGCATCATTTCCAACGCATTAGAATATAATATTTGAACAATTCTATTATCATAAAATCTCTCAGCAAGATTATTAATTTCTTCCTCCGTACGGTTTTCAAGAAACTTCAAAAAACACTCTTTAACTTGTTTCTCATTATAAAAGCCACAAATATACATAGCTCCACTGAATATGGCCCTAGGAATATATTTAATATTTCTTTTATCTTCTTTAATTGAATACTTATACAACTCCATTAAAGTTTCTTTACTTGTTATTGTATAATCCACGTCAAATATAGCTAATTTTTTCACAATTTCCCTCCGAATTAAGTCATATAATTTATTATATGACATTTAAATCTATAAATAAATCATTAGATAAAAAAAATAAAGCTATTAAACTAAAATTAAAGTTCAATAGCTTTACTTATTATTTAAACTTTTTTAAGAAATTCTCTATTCTAGATAATCCTATTTTAATATCATCTAATGATGTAGCATATGACAATCTTATATAATCTCCTAAACCAAATCCTGCTCCTGGAACTACAGCAACCTTTTCTTCTTCTAATAATATTTGTGCAAATTTCACTGAATCTTCAACCTTCACACCATTGAATTCCATTCCAAAATATTCTTTAATATTTATCATAATGTAAAAGGCACCTTTAGGCTCTATACAAGTTAATTTTTTATTTTTCTTAATTTCATTAAGCATATAGTTTCTTCTATTTCTAAATTCATTCACCATATCTCTCATTTCATCATCTGAACCATTTAATGCAGCTAAACCTGCATATTGAGATATTGATGTTGGATTTGATGTAGCATGACTTTGTATTGCCGAAATAAGTTTAGCAATTCTTTTACTAGATGCTGTATACCCTAGTCTCCAACCAGTCATAGCATATGCTTTTGAAAATCCATTAATAACGATAGTTCGATTAAAACTATCTTCTGATAATGATGCTATACTTATGTGTTTTTCACCATCATATATCAACTTTTCATAAATTTCATCTGATATAATTATCAAATCATTTTCTTTTGCAATTTCTGCTACAACCATCAATTCATCTTTAGTATACACAACTCCAGTTGGATTGTTAGGAGAATTTAGAATAATTGCTTTTGTCTTACTAGTTATTGCTTTCTTTAAAGATTCTGCTGAATATTTATAATTATCTTCTTTAGTTGTGTTAACAACAACTGGTGTTCCTCCTGCTAATTTTATTAATTCGCAATAACTAACCCAATATGCTGAAGGTAACAGTACTTCATCACCTTGATTTAATATAGCTATCATTGAATTAAACAAACATTGCTTAGCTCCTGTTGACACAACTATTTGATCTGTTTCATATTCCAATTCATTATCTTTTTTTAATTTATTACATATTGCTTCTCTTAATTCTATAATGCCAGGTGTTGCGGTATATTTTGTTTTTCCATCATTCATTGCTTTTACAGCTGCTTCTATAATATGCTTTGGTGTATTAAAATCTGGTTCACCAGCACCAAAACTAACAACTTTTTCACCTTTGGCAGCCAATTCTTTTGCTTTTGTATTAATTGATAATGTAATTGATGGAGTAATATCCTCCGCCTTTTTAGAATAATTCATAAAATAATCCCCCAAATTCATCTATATTCTAATAGCTTTTCTAATAATATTTTGTCTATTCCATATTTACCAAGAGTAATTTCACCATTCTTTTCTTCATGAAAATCACTCCCACCGGTAATTAACATTTTATATTTTTTACTCAAATTATAGTAATCTACTATTTGTTTATTGCTATGACTTGGGTGATATACTTCTATCCCTTTCAGTCCATAACACTTTAATTCTTTAATTACTTTCTCAATTTCTGTACTTCTATATAATTTCGAAGGATGAGCAAGTATTGCTATTCCATTACTATCATTTATTATTTCTAATAGTTCTTTACAATTAGGCTTTGAACTTGAAACATATGCAGGTCTTCCTTCCGATAAATATTTATTAAAAGCATCTTTATAATTTGCTGCATATCCTTGCCTAACTATTTCCTTTGCTATATTTCTTCTTCCATTGATTATGTTGTTATTTTTCCCTTGACAATTAATATGTATATGAATTTTTTTTAACTTTCGAATAATTTCTAAGTTTCTTTCTTTTCTTACATTCTTAATCTTTTCAACTTTTTCTTTTAAAATCTTATTTTCCACATCAAGAGAATATGCCAAGAGATGAAATTCTAAATCTTTATTACTTGTACTAAACTCCACTCCTGAAATTATTTTAATATCGTCATATGTAGCTTTTGTAATGTACTGAGAATCGAGGTTATCATGGTCAGTAATCGAAATATATTTAACACCATTTTCTCTAGCATATTTAACTATTTCTTCTGGACTTTTCGTACCATCAGAATATGAGGAATGTATATGTAAATCTGCATATTTCATTTCGTGCTACCTCCCTCACCTTAAAAATATACCATTTATATATTTTTTTGTAAATTAGTTTTTTCTATTTGATATATATATATTATTCTCAACAATATATGTATATTTATATTAAAAGTGATATTAATACTATTAATATCACTTTTTGATTTCTACTTTTCAACTAATTCTTCATTATAGTATGTTGACACTTTTTCAAACTCAGCTTCTTCAGGCACAACTAATTCTTCACCTACAACCTTAAACATATAAACTGATTCATCACTTGGATTTTGCGCTAAAACATACTCATCATCTTCATATTCAAAAGAATCTATTATAGGGCAAGAAATAATGTTTCCATTTTCATCTTCTAAATCAATTACAAAGCTTTCTTCATGATCACTTCCACATCCACATCCGCAATTATCATGATTGTGTTCGTGATTATGTCCACATCCACATCCGTTTAATTCTTTATCCATCATAATACCTCCAAAAATTTTAGTGATATTATCATTTTACCCTTATTCCTAATAAAATAAAAGATTTTTCTCCAAATAAAAAATTTAAAAAATACAACAAAAAAAGAGCGAGACTAAACTCGCTCTTTTTAAAACAAGTTAATTACTTTCCAGCAGCTAACTTCTTATATCCTTCTAATCTTTCCATTGCATCCTTATAAGTCTTTTCAAATAATGCTTCTGCTGCTTCTGGGAATGACTTAGCAAGTGATGAATATCTAACTTCACCCATTAAGAATTCTTTAAAGTCTGCAGTTGGTTCCTTAGAATCTAATATGAATGGGTTCTTTCCTTGTTCTTTTAATTCAGGATTGAATCTGTACATTGACCAGTAACCACATTCAGTAGCTCTCTTAGCTTCTAATTGGCTCTTACCCATACCAAGTCTAATACCATGGTTAATACATGGTGCATAACCAATTATTAATGATGGTCCATGATAAGCTTCAGCTTCTGAAATAGCCTTTAGAACTTGGTTCTTATCAGCTCCCATGTTAATTTGAGCTACATATACATATCCATAGCTCATAGCCATCATTCCAAGATCCTTCTTCTTAGTTCTCTTACCTGATGCAGCAAATTTAGCTATTGCAGCAGCTGGTGTAGACTTAGAAGATTGTCCACCTGTATTTGAATAAACTTCTGTATCAAATACAAATACATTTACATCTTCGCCTGATGCAAGAACGTGGTCAACTCCACCGTATCCGATATCGTAAGCCCAACCGTCTCCACCGAAGATCCATTGAGATCTCTTAACGAAGTAGTCTTTTTCTTTTAATATTGCCTTAGCTTCAGGAGTATCTACACCTTGTAAAGCAGCTTCTAATCTAGCAGCTCTTTCTCTAGTTCCTTCTCCTTCATTCATGTTGTTTAACCAGTCTTCGATAGCAGCCTTAGCTTCTCCATCTATACCAGCTTCTAAAGCAGCATGACAGTTTTCAGCAATTCTTTCTCTTATAGCCTTAACACCTAAGAACATACCTAATCCATATTCAGCATTATCTTCAAATAAGCTGTTAGCCCAAGCTGGTCCATGACCTGCTTTGTTCTTAGTATAAGGAGTTGAAGGAGCTGAACCACCCCAAATTGATGAACATCCTGTTGCATTAGCAACCATCATTCTGTCACCAAATAATTGAGTAATTATCTTAGCATAAGGAGTTTCTCCACAACCTGCACAAGCTCCTGAGAACTCTAGTAATGGTTGTTCGAATTGGCTACCCTTAACTGTAGTCTTCTTCATTGGGTTCTTCTTAGCTGTTACTTCATCTATTAAGTAATCCCAAGCTTCTATTTGATCATGTTGAGATTCTTGTGGCTTCATTTCTAAAGCTTGTACTGGACAGATTTGAGCACAGTTACCACAACCTGAACAATCAAGTGGTGCTATAGCCATAGCGAATGATAAGTTTTCATCACTCTTAATTGCCTTAGCATCAACAATCTTAGTTGCAGCTGGTGCAGCAGCTCTTTCCGCATCATTTACAAGAATTGGTCTAATAGCAGCATGTGGACATACCACAGAACATTGGTTACATTGAATACACTTGTCACTATTCCATTCTGGAACATTAACAGCAATTCCTCTCTTTTCGAAAGCAGCAGTACCAGCTTCGAAAGTACCATCTTCCATTCCTGTGAATGCAGATACAGGAAGGTTGTCTCCTTCAAGTCTGTTCATTGGAACAACGATATCTTTAATGAACTTAGTTGCGTTCTTCATTTCCTTTGGAGCTTCGTCTTCAGCAGTCTTCCAAGCTTCTGGAATCTTGATTTCAACGATTGCTTCAACACCCTTATCGATAGCAGCGTTGTTCATATCAACAACCTTTTGTCCTTTTCTACCGTAAGATGTTACAACTGAATCCTTTAAGTACTTAATAGCATCTTCTAATGGAATTATCTTAGCAAGTTTGAAGAATGCTGATTGCATTATCATGTTGATTCTTCCACCAAGACCTATTTCTTGAGCTATAGCAACAGCGTTTAAAGTATAGAACTTAATGTCGTTGTTAGCAATAAATCTCTTATATGATGCAGGTAATTTTTCTTCTAATTCTTCTGGAGTCCAGATAGTGTTTAATAAGAAAGTTGAACCTGGTTTTAATCCATCTAATACATTGTATTTATGAACATATGATTGGTTTGAGCAAGATACGAAATCTGCTTTATTGATTAAGTATGGAGACTTAATTGGCTTCTTACCAAATCTTAAGTGAGATACTGTAATACCACCTGATTTCTTAGAATCATAGAAGAAGTATCCTTGAGCAAACATGTCTGTATGGTCTCCGATAATCTTTATAGCACTCTTGTTAGCACCAACAGTACCATCTGATCCTAATCCCCAGAACTTACATGCTGTAGTTCCTTCTGGTGTAGCATCTATATCTTCAGTAACTTCTAGTGATGTATTAGTAACATCATCAGTAATTCCTAAAGTGAATCCATTCTTTGGTTCTTCCTTAGCAAGGTTTGCATAAACTGCAGCTATATGACCTGGATTTGGATCCTTTGAACCTAAACCAAATCTACCACCAATTACTAATGGAGCATTTTCCTTACCATAGAATGCATTTCTTATATCTAAGTATAATGGTTCACCGTCTGAACCAGCTTCCTTTGTCTTATCTAATACTGCTATTCTCTTAACTGTTGATGGAATAGCTTTCATTAATTTTTCTACTGAGAATGGTCTGTAAAGTCTTACTTTAACAACACCAACTTTTTCTCCATGAGCATTTAAGTAATCTACTGTTTCTTCACATACATCTGTAACAGAACCCATAGCTATGATTACTCTATCAGCATCTTTTGCACCATAGTAATCGAAGCAGTGATATTCTCTTCCAGTAAGCTTAGTGATTTCAGCCATATATCCTTCAACAATATCAGGTATTGCTTCATAGAACTTGTTAACTGATTCTCTTTCTTGGAAGTAGATATCAGCATTTTGTGCTGTACCCTTAGTTACAGGATGATTTGGATTTAAAGCTCTTGCTCTAAATTCATTTAATGCATCATAGTCAACTAATTTAGCTAATTCATCATATTCTAAAACTTCTATCTTTTGTATTTCATGTGATGTTCTAAATCCATCAAAGAAATTTAAGAATGGAACTCTTCCTTTAATTGCAGATAAGTGAGCTACTGCAGATAAATCCATAACTTCTTGTACAGATCCTTCAGCTAACATTGCAAAACCAGTTTGTCTTGTTGCCATAACATCTTGGTGATCACCAAAAATATTTAATGATGATGTTGCAAGTGCTCTTGCT
>JAQXTC010000125.1 GCA_029219285.1 Clostridiaceae bacterium | reverse complement strand
CATCACCTAAAACTAAAACCTTAACAGGTGATTTTGCCTTAAGTTTATCATAAAAATTCAAGTTCTGTTCTTTACCAGAATCATTATTATCATTTTGGGATGAATCATCATTTGATTTACTACTTTCAGTATCCTTAGTATCGCTGTCATCTTTATCTTTTATTGTTGCAATATAGTTATTGTAATCATCTTTATTTTCTTTACTTAGCTTATTATCTTTTATAATTCCAGCAGTTAATACTACACCTAAAATAAATATTAGAAGTACAATAATGGCTATACCTTTTTTGCTATTATTCACTAAATTCACCACCTTAATTTAAGTATATTTTACACATTTTTTGTCAATATGTAAACATTATTGGCAGAGCAAATACTTCATTTTTTTAGATTTTAGTCAAAGCTTAATACATTTTTTTGTATAATAATCTTATTAATAGTTAACTAGACTTTTGGAGGTAAATATGAAAATAAATAGATTGTTTGAAATTATCTATATTCTATTAAATAAAAAGAGTACTACAGCTAAAGACTTAGCCCAACATTTTGAAGTAAGCAAAAGAACTATATATAGGGACATTGATACCTTAACTACAGCTGGAATTCCTATCTACACTTCAAAGGGTTCAGGTGGTGGAATTTATATTCTTGAAAATTTTATACTTAACAAATCTATTCTTTCAGAAGAAGAACAAAATCAAATTCTTCTTGGCCTTCAAAGTCTAAATGTTACAAATGCATTAGAAAAAAAGGATATTATAAATAAACTATCATCATTATTCAAGAAAGAAAATACAAATTGGATTGATGTGGATTTTTCTAATTGGAGCAATAATAAATCTGAAGCAATAAAATTTGATTTATTAAAGAAATCTATAGTTGATAACTTAATAATTAACTTTACCTACTTTAATTCAAAAGGTGAAGAAAGTACTCGTGAAATTGAACCAATAAAACTCAAATTCAAATACAGCAGCTGGTACCTACAAGGGTTTTGTTTAGAGAAAAAAGCTATTAGAACCTTTAAAATTTTTCGGATAAAAGACTTAAATGTTACCGATAAACACTTTATTTCTAGGGAATTTAGTAATGAAGATCTATCATCTTCGATAATTAACAAAACACCACAAACAGAATTACAATTGTGGATTAGTTCCGCTGCTGCTTATAGAGTTTTTGAAAGCTTTTATCCAGATGACATATCTCGAAATAAAGATGGAAGTTATCTAATTACAACTTCTTTTCCATTGAATGATTGGGTATATAGCTTTTTACTTTCCTTTGGGGAAGATTTAAAAGTTTTATCTCCCGCATTTGTTCAAGATAAGATTAAGGAAAAAGCATCACTTATATTAAAGAATTATAAATATTAATTAAAATATGCCATACTGTTGTCATATTAACCTCCTTATACTTATCTCATAATAATAAGGAGGTATTTATTATGGAGTATGAAATAGTTGAATTAACAGAAAAATATGTTGCTGGAGTTAGGGTTAGAACTAATAACTTAGCTCCTGACATGGGACAAAAAATTGGTGGTGCCTGGTCTGAATTCTATTCTAGTGTTTATGATTCTTTGCCTAACAAGGTTAATGGAAAAAGCATTGGTCTATATACTAACTATGCTGGCGACTTCAAAAATGATTACGATTGTGTTATATGTTCTGAAATCAAACCTGGTACTAATGTATCTAAAGATTTATATACTACTGTTATTCCTGCTGGTAAGTATGCAAAATTTATAGTTAAAGGGGATCCTACTAAGGATGTTGGTACCTTTTGGACAAAACTTTGGGAGATGGATTTAAATAGAACTTATACTTGTGATTTTGAAGAATATCAACTTGATGGCACTAAGAACAATTGCGAAGTGCATATCTATATTGCAATTAACTAAAAAAGGCTCCTTCTAGGAGCCTTTTTTCGAAGCTAATTTGTTGAATTTTTTCTTGCTACATAAACGGTTATATTTTTCTTGCCTAAATTTCTTGGAATTATTTCACCATCTATTTCATGATCCTCAACAATGATTTTATTTTCGCAACTCATAATTACATTAATTTTATATTGTTCAGTATCATTATTAATATTAATAGCATAACCATCCCAATCTTCTGGAACACATGGTTCTATCTTATATCCCTTTCCTTCTATTTGCTTAAGTCCAAGAATATCTTCTAATCCAACTTTATACATCCAGCCTGCTGCTCCAGTATACCAACTCCATCCTCCTCTTCCGCCGTGAGGTTCTCTTATGTATACATCTGCTGCCATTACATAAGGTTCAAGTTTATATGTTCTACATTCCAGTGCAGTATTTGTATGATTTATTGGATTTATCATTTGATAGTACTTATATGCCTTATCACCAAGCCCAAGCTTAGTCAAAGCAAGTATAACCCAAACTGCAGCATGAGTATATTGACCACCATTCTCTCTAACACCTGCAACATATCCTTTAATATAACCTGGTTCAAGACTAGATTTTTCAAATGGAGGGGCTAAAAGCAATATCATGCCTTTATCTTCATTAACAAGATTTCTATCAACTGCCTCCATAGCTTCTTTAGCTCTATCCCCTTTACCAGCTCCAGATATAAGCGACCAGCTTTGAGCTATTGAATCAATTTGACACTCTTCATTCTCTCTTGAACCAAGAGGTGTTCCATCATCAAAATATGCTCTTCTATACCAGCCACCATCCCAGGCATTTTTCTCAATATTTTCGCTTATGAATTTTTTCATGCCATCAAATAATTCTTTAGTTTTATCATCATTCATGAAATCACATAAAGGTTCAAATCCATCTAAGATTTTATATAAAAACCAACCAAGCCATACACTTTCACCTTTACCCTTATTACCAACAGTGCTCATTCCATCATTCCAATCACCACTGCCCATTAGAGGAATATTATGTTCACCAAACTTCAAGCCTCTTTCAATAGCTCTAATACAGTGTTCATAAATAGTTCCCTCTTTATTAGAATTATTAACAATAGTATATCTTTCATCTTCCCCTTCTTTTAAAGGTTCATCCTCAAGATATTTTGCTGTTTCTTTTAATACACTATAATCTCCAGTTCTATTAATGTACTCAATAACAGCATAAGGCAGCCATAATAAATCATCTGAAAATCTTGTTCTTATTCCACTATTAATAACCGGATGCCACCAATGCTGAACATCCCCTTCGAGATATTGCTTAGCTGCACTTCTAATTATTTGAGCTTTAGTTTTTTCTGAATCAACAATTCCTATTGCTATAGAATCTTGAAGTTGATCTCTAAATCCATAAGCTCCACCACTTTGATAAAAGGCAGTTCTACTTAAATATCTACAACTGTATGTCTGATATAGCAACCATCCATTTAGTAAATAATCCATAGATTTATCTTTTGTCTTTACTTGTATATTTCCTAGGAAATCTGCCCAATATTGTTTGACCTCTATCAATGCTTTATGAACTTCTTCTAAATTTTTATATTTATATATTTGTTTTTCTATCAGTTCATTTTCTTCTTCTTGACCTAATAATATTATTAATTCTTTCTTTTCCCCAGCCTTCAATGAAATTTTACTTTCTACTGCTAGACAAGGATCATAAATGCTTCCAGTATTATTAGATAAGTTTTCATACCTTAAAGCTTTAGCATTACATAATTCTTCATTTATTCCAAGGAACTCTTTTCTATCTCCAGTAAAGGATAAATCCTCTCCACCAAGGATAGTTAAGTAAGCTCTTAATTTCCCAAAATACTTACTATATGGATTTTGCCCTGAAATATACTCTTTTCCAAGAGAAGTACTTATATATCTTGCACTACCATAGTTGAATACGCCAAGTACAAGCTGTGCATAATAAAAAACTGATATATTTCTATCTTTATCACAAATATTCTCCAAAGTGACCCTCTGAATTTTTAAATTTTCTTTTAATGGGCAGAAAACTTCCATTTCTCCTTTTATACCATAAGCTGTATGACTAAAGGTTGAATATCCAAAAGAATGCCTTATGATATATTCCCCTTTATCTCTAACTGGCTTTGGTGTTATTGAAAAGTATTCTGAAGTTTTATCATCTCTTATAAATAATGCTTCTCCCGGAGAATCCATCACCCAATCATTATTCCATGGAGTAATCTTATTTTCTCTACTATTTCCACACCATGTATAAGATGATCCACTTTCAGATATATGGAATCCAAAATTCTCGTTTGAAACAACGTTAATCCAAGGTGCTGGAGTATTCTTAAAATTATTTAACTTTATTACATAACTTTTATCCTCAGGATCAAATCCACCATAGCCATTATAAAAATCTAATTTATCTGTATCAAAGCTTCCTCCTTTTTCATATGCAACCTCTTCTTCAACAGCTTTAAGTTCATCTAGGTTATCTTCAATATCCTTCTCGAATTCACTCTGTTTAATCCTATAAATATTTTCTATTTCCTTATGTCTTAAATTATCATGTTCAACTAACTTTTCGGCATCTTTAATTTGAGTTATTATACTTCCTTTATTACTATCTACATGTAAGGCTGAAATTCCTATTATAAAATCTCTTATATCTTCTCCCATAGTAGATTTATTATGTAAGAATATGCCTCCTGGTTTATTTAGAATATCTCCTTCTCTTGAAAGATTAATGGCACTTACTATACTTTTTTGTAGTGGCTGTTCATAAGATGATTCTTCATCATTATATATAAGAAGATCTACTTTTAGCCCTTTACTCTTCCAATAATAATGCATTTTAATCAATGCTCTTACAAGATCCATATCCTTATCATTTTTTACTATAGCCATAGTTATAGGTAAATCACCCGATATTCCATATGCCCATAAATCCTGTTGATGTTTATTTATATTTTTAATGTATCCCTCTCTATCTTTCCTGCCGCTATGCAAATATAAAATATATGATGCTAAAGATTGATACATACTACCTTGATTAGCTTCTATGCCAAGACTCTTAAGTTCTAATTGAACAGCTTTATTATAGTAAATAAATGTTTTTTCTAACTTGCTTTTACTTGAATACTTTTGAGATAATCCTATACACTCACTTTTTGACATTGCCGTTGCTGTAATAAAGTAAATGCTCTTCTCTTCACCAACTTCAAGTCTTATCCTTGCTCTCATACTCATAATAGGATCTAAAACAGTACCTACTGTATTTTGTAAAGCCGCATCATTATCCATAGCTTTAGGAACTTTTAAATTTCTATCTCTGCCTATAAAATTCACCCTTGATGTCTCATAAGTTATAGTACCTTCAAGTTCTTCTTCACTATATATTTTGTGCATAATATATGGTATCTGCCCATCTTTAACTCTAGGTCTTCTATTACCTAATAATGCTTTTTCCTCTTCCACATATTCAGTAGAAATAAATAGATTTGAGAAACTTGGATGTACTGCATCTCCTTCAAATGACTGTAAAGTAACTTCCATATAGCTTGTAACTTCTATACTTCTACCTTTTTCCCCTAAATTCTTAAGGTTAACCTTTCTTATTTCCACATCATCCTCAGGGGATACAACTACCTCCATACTACTTTCTATAGATCCATCTCTTCTTTTATATGTAGCCTTATCTAGTGAAAAACTGACTTTATATGACTCTCCTTCATCTTTGCATGGTTCATATGCTGCACTCCAATAATCATTAGAATTTAAGTTTTTAATATATATAAAACTACCTGTAGAATCTGATGTTGTATCACCTTTCCACCTGTAAACTGTCATTCCATCCTTTTTTCCATAACCACTACCACTTACAGTCATCATACAAGAATAGCTTCCATTAGAAAGAAGTAAAACTTCTGGATTTTTAGTATGAGGCGAATTATATACTCTTGGTAAGAATTCTTCTTTACCAAGATTATGTTTTGTTCTCTCATAATTTTCTTCATGTTCAAAGGTAATTTTATCTGGTACTTTTTCCTTTAATAAAAGTTCTGTAGCTTTTACTTCTGGTATACTATGAAATCTTCTTATAAAAATATCATTATTTATAATGTTATCTAATCCCATAAGTGACATGCCTAAGTGATGTACCATATAGCATCTTACTTGTTTACTTCCTACATCCTCTTCTCCAAAATCCATTTTACTTACTCTGTTTGGTGTATAGTCTATAGCCTCAATAAACCCATACCTACCATCTAAACCTTGCTTTTCAAGATTTTTTAAATTCTTGATACCTTCATCTTGTGAAAATGGCAGGCTCATAAGTGTTGAATATGGTGAAATTACCAATTCATCTTCTAATCCTCTCTTAAGACCAACCCCCGGTACCCCAAACGCCTTATATTGATAATTGTCTCCTATATCAAATTGATAATATGCAGACTCAGAAATTCCCCATGGTACCTTTTTAATTGCTGCAAACTTCATCTGAGCCTTAATTACTGATTCATATGTTTTACTAAGAATAGTATTATCATAACTTTTCATAATTAACGCTGGCATAAAGTACTCAAACATAGTTCCACTCCAAGAAACAAGATTCTTACAATGAAATGCATTTGTCATAGCTCTATTTAAATTAAACCAATGTGATTCTGGCACTTGGTTTAAAGCAATCGCTAAAAAAGATGTTGCCCTTGATTCTGAAGCTAATAAATCATAATAAGAACTACCAAGACTATTTTCCTCTAAGTTATAGCCTATAGAAAATAAGTTTCTATCTTTGTTATATAGAAAAGAGAAATCCATTTTCTTAATAATATCATTTATATCTTTAATCAAGTTCTCTACTCTATTTAAGAATGTTTTTAGTTCATTTACCTTTTCATCTAATATCTTTTTAAAATCACTTCCTGATGCCTCTTCAAAATCTTCAATTACACTAATCAAATTTCTTATTGAAGTTGGTTTTTTACTTTTTAAAAGTTTTTGAATTCCTTCAAAGAAAAAATCATAATAAGCTTTCTTAAGTTTTATCTCATGAATAAGTTTCTTATGCCAATAATCATCATTATCTTCGATGTTATTTAATACTGTATCAAGCATACTTTCATAGTTATCTATATCAACTTCTAAATCATCACATTTTAATTTTATATTTAATATTGATGCAGTATCTCTTAGTGATGTTATCTCTACTTTTCGAATAAGAGGCATATCAATATATTTTTCAAGGGTATTAGCTATTATCATTAGGTATCCTAAGAGATTTCCACTATCTACTGTAGAGATATACTTAGGCCATAATGGTGTGTAATTTCTAGTATCATACCAGTTTAGATAGTGTCCATTAAACATTTCTAAATTCTTCATACTTTTTATAGTAAGCTCTATTCTATCAACAACTTCACCTAAAGGAATATATCCTAAATCATAAGCTGCAAGATTACTTATAAGTCCCATTCCAATATTAGTTGGAGATGTTCTAAAAGCTATACCTTTATAGGGTATTTCTTGATAATTATCAGGTGCTAAAAAATTATTTTCTTCATTAACAAAATCCTCATAATAAGCCCATATCTTACGACTTTTTTCTCTTAAATATTTTTCATCCTCTTTTGATAACTTATATTCTCTATCAGGGAACTTCAAACTAATATACCAAGCTATATATGGTCCCATAACCCATAGTATTCCTATAAGTAGATTTACAACTTGGAATAATGGTGATGCCTCTAATGCCATTAAAATTACTATTATTCCACTAAGTTCTGAAAACCACATCCTCTTTGTATATGCAAAAGCTGAATTATTAACAGTTCTTTCTGCCTCTTCAGCAGTCTGCCATTGTAATAAATGTTGTTTTGAAATAAACAACCTAAATAAAGTAACTATTATAGCTTTTACCATTAAGTATGCTTGATAAGGAATAAATGAAAAAATATATACTATTTGTTTAAAGCTTTTGAATGTGCCAATAATTTTATTTCTAGGTGTAACTACAAAATCAGTTACTGTAAAAATAAATGGTGTAATTACTGCTAAAAAGCAAAGTAGCGCTGTAGGTTTATCATTTCTAAACAAAGTCAAATTAAAAACTACTGCAAGATAAAGGGCTGGTGCCAAAAGACTTCTTCTTAAATTATCAAATATCTTCCACTTTGAAAGACCAGATAATTTTGAAGAAAATAGCCATCTTATGTTTTGCCAATCCCCCCTAGTCCACCTATAGATTCTTCTGCAACTACTCTCATAGGAATATGGATAATTATCTATAAATTCTATATCACTTACAAGAGCACATCCTAAGTATTCTCCTTCTAAAAGATCATGACTTAATACTCTATTCTCTGGTATTTCATCCCTTAATGTTGAATAAAATTCATCTATATCTATGATTCCTTTACCAACAAAATTTCCCTTACCAAATAAATCTTCATATGTATCAGAGTACGCTGTTGAATATCCATCTACTCCACTTTCTTCGGCAAATGTTTTAGAAAATATACTTGCATCTTTACTTTCTAAACTAATGCTTATTTTAGGTTGCATTATACCGTATCCATGATTACCTTGTTTTTTATTGAGAACATGAGACATAGCTCCAACTAACCTTTTAGCAGCATCTCTTGGCATAAATGTATCAGCATCAAGAGTTATAATATATTTGGCATCTTTTAAGTTATCTATATCACCACTTATAACATTAAAAGTATGATTCTTTTCTCCTCTTAATAAAGCCATAAATTCAATTAGTTTTCCCCTTTTTCTTTCCCAACCCATATAAACATTTTCTTTGGGATTAAATACTTTCTTTCTACAGAAGAAAAAGAAATGTTCCTTATCTTCCATATACTTTTTATTTAAAATCTTAGTTTTTTCTAATGCTGCATTTAGTATCTCCTCTTCTCCTTGAGCTTTTTCATCTTTACTATCCTTAAAATCCGCTAAAAGTGCATAATATATATTTTTATCTTTATTACCTAAATACATAATTTCAAGTTTATTTATAAGTTCTACTGCTCGTTCTTTAGATGGTACTATAGCAGGAATAACAACAACTGTCTTTTCTAAGTCTGGAATTCCTTCTCTATAATCTATTTTAGGAACAAACCTTATGGGAACCTTTTTACTGACAATATAGTTTATACATGTAACAATTATTTCACTAGCAATAACAATTGAAATAAAAAATAGTGCACTATACCTAATGCCATCAAAATTAGCACCTATGAAATAAGTCGCTATTAAAAATGCTGTAGTTAATAAAAATGTTCCTAATATATTAATTGCAATAAATGCTCCGGTAGAATAAGTAGACTTTAACTTTCCATCATAAAATTCTGCAACTTCACTAATGCCTTTATCTATAAGATAATATCCAACATGTCTTTTGTACTCTTCATTCTGTTTTCTCTTTGCTAAACTAAGAACTTTCCGTGCTATAGTAAATTCATCCACATTAAGAATTCTGGCCAATTGCTCTACCTTATGCCTATAATAATCCTTAGATTTAAAGTCCATATTCTCATATTGATGAACTGGATCTTCGTTTAATATTTTTTCTACTTCTGAAGTCAATTCAAAAAACTTTTTCCAATCTGCACCTTCTATACTTCTTAAGGAATTTATACATAAGCTAATTTCTTGCTCAACTGTTGTCTCATCCCAAACTTCATCTTTTAATTTATTATCCTGTATTTTTACAAGATTATCAGTTATATATGAAAGCTTTAAAATGATAGCAATTCTAAGCATTAAAGGAAATGCCCATAATTCCCCCATAGTAAGTTTTTCTTTTTTGTTATGTATAAAATCTATTAATTGTTCTTCCTTTAAAATATTATTACTTCCTCTTATAAATTCTTTAGCAAGTTCTAATATTCTTGGAATACCGTTTCCTTCTGGAAGGTTATTAAAATATTCCTTTGGCATATTATGCTTTATACTTTTATATTCTTTCTCAATAAGATATATATTATCTAAAAGCCACTCACCAGATCCAATTATTTCTTCCTTATCCATAGCTAAATTTCTTATATATTTATAATTATCTTTTATCTTGGAATATCCAAGTTTTAATTCATGAAGAATGTTTTTTCTTGAATTTGGATTATCATTAGTGTTCAATGCTCTCACTCCTTAGCCTAAAGATTTAGCTTACATTAGTGTTCCACAAAATGAGAGATATATTCGAAAAGAAAGTATTTCTAAAATCACAGAATTGTTTGCTTGTTGGTGTATTTCGTATAGCGAGAGTATTTTTTAGAGAAAAGAGAAGGGCAAGTTCTTCTGAAATGGCAGAATAATTTGCTTGGAAGTGTATTTCTTATAGCAGGATTAATTTTAGAGAAAAGAGAAGGGCGAGAGCATCTGAAATGACAGAATAATTTGCTTGGTAGTATATTTTGTATAGCTAGATTATTTTTAGAGAAGAGAGAAGCGCAAGAGTATCTGAAATGATAGAATAATTTGCTTGAAAGCATATTTCGTTTAGCGAGATTAATTTTAGAGAAGAGAGAAATTGAGTTTCTACTACTAGATTCATATAACGAGCGTAGCGAGTTTATTTCTCTCTTCTCTAAAGAAAAACTTTGTTAAAGAGAAAAACTAACAAAAGAAGTATTCTTAGATACCAAATATACTGTGTTTCTCTCTTCTCTAAAGAAAGACTTTGTCAAAAAAGAAAGCTAACAAAAGAAGTATTCTTTGATACCAAGTATACTGTGTTTCTCTCTTCTCTAAACTATAACCTTTATAAAAGAAGTATACTCTCAAGTAATTTATACTTGGTTACAAATATACTTCCATTTCTCTCTTAATTATTAAAGAATTCTGTAAATGCCTTAATAGTATAGTAATTGTCTTTTACAGATGCAAGTTCTCTAACTGAGTGCATACTTAAAAGTGGGGCTCCCATATCTATTACTGGAATTGCTAAATCTGCTGCAGACATAGGTCCTATTGTAGTTCCCCCTCTTAAGTCTGATCTATTAACAAACTTTTGACATGGAACTCCTGCCTTTTCACATACGCCTTGGAATATTGCTGATGCATAACTATCTGTTGAATAACTTCCTGATGCTGCAATTTTTATGACTGGTCCACCACCTAAAACTGGTTGATTAGTAGGATCATGCTTTTCAGGATTATTAGGATGAAGGGCATGAGCTAAATCTGCTGAAATCATGATTGAATTTGACATTGCTCTAAAGAACTCTTCTTTATCTTTTCCTAAAGCTAAAGTAATTCTTTCAAGCACTGTTTTAAGTAAAGATGATCTTGCCCCTTGAGAAGTAAGGCTTCCTATTTCTTCATTATCTATAGCAACTAAAACCTTTGTTGCCTTGTTTTGTTCACTATCTAATAAAGCTCTTAATCCATCATAAACCATCCATAAATCATCAAGTCTTCCACATGAAATAAATTCATTTTCAAGTCCTAATAATGTTCCTTGTGAATAGTCATATAAAAATAAATCAAAGTCAATTATATCTGATATCTCTACTCCAAGTTCTTCACTTATTAATTTTAGAAGATAGCCATCCTTTTCAAATTTATCATTTATAAAACCTAATAAAGGTAATGTATCTTTTTGTGCATTAAATTTAAATCCTTCATTAACACTTCTGTTCATATGGATACAAAGGTTGGGAATTGTAAGTAATGGTCTATCAAAATTCACAAGTCTAACTTCTGGTTTTAATACTGATTCTCCTTTTAATGCTACTCTTCCAGCTAATGATAAAGGTCTATCAAACCAAGTACTTAAAATTGGTCCACCATATACTTCTGTATTTAATTTAACATAGGTATCATTAACCTTCATTTCTGCTTGAGGCTTTATTTTAAATGTTGGTGAATCTGTATGTGCACCAATTAATCTAAATCCCTCTTGTTCAATGGCACCAGAACCAATTTCAAAAGCAATTACTGCTGATTGATTCTTCATTACATAATATTTACCACCAGCTTCTAAATTCCATTTTTCTGTTTCTTTTATTTCTTTAAAACCTTCTTCATCAAGAATAGTTTTAACTGCGTATGCACCATGAAAACTTGTAATACTTTCATTCATAAATTCAAGTAATTCTAACGCTGCTTGTGTTTCCATATATTTCACTCCTTTATAGTGTTATCTTATGTAATTATTGCATAGTTTATTTTTTACAATATTATCTTATAATAATAGTAATAAATTATCAAACTTAATAGGTATTTAGTTATATTTGATTATTTTCTTTTTATAATTTAAAATTATACTACTATGGAAAAAAGAAAGAGGGAGATTATATGGTAACTAATTTATTAATTAATACGTTTATTAAAAATAAAGACAATGTTGAAGATGAAACCGTTAGAAGTAAATATATATTTTTAGGTGGAATAGTTGGTATATTATCAAATTTCGCTCTATTTATTATCAAATTATTAGTTGGATTAATTACTACAAGTATTGCTATTACAGCTGATGCATTTAATAATTTATCTGACGCTGCTTCTTCTATTATAACTATTGTTGGCTTTAAGTTATCTGAAAAACCTGCAGATGCAGAGCATCCTTTTGGACATGGTAGACTTGAATATGTTTCTGCCTTAATCGTTGCTTTTCTTGTAATGATTGTAGGTCTACAATTTATTAAGTCTTCTGTTGAAAAAATTATCAATCCTTCAGAAGTAATCTTCGAGATTATTCCATTTATACTTTTATTGTTATCTATATGTTTAAAATTATGGTTATCACACTTTAACAAAACTATAGGTAAAATAATTAATTCTTCTGCTTTAAAAGCAGCATCAGTTGATGCTCTTGGAGATGTTTTTACTTCTTCATGTGTCGCTATTTCTTTTTTAGCTTCAAGATTTACAAGTTTTCCTATTGATGGATACTTTGGTGTATTCGTTGCATTATTTATTGTATATTCTTCTTTTAATTTAATTAAGGACACAATAAATCCATTACTTGGAGAAGCACCTGATAAAGAATTAGTAAAAGCTATTAAAGATATGGTTTTAAGTTATGAACATATCACTGGTGTTCATGACCTTATTGTTCACAATTATGGACCTGGAAGATGTATGGCTTCTATTCATGCTGAAATTCCTGCAGATATAAACGTAATGAAAATACATGAAATTATCGATAATGCTGAAAGAGAAATATCTAAAAAACTAAAGATTTATCTTGTTATTCATATGGACCCAATTTGTGTTTATGATGATGAAATTAAAGAAGCTCATGATGACTTAATGGCAATCATAGAATATAATCCATTAATTGAGTCTATGCATGATTTTAGAATTGTTGGCGAAGGTGAAGTAAAGAATTTAATTTTTGATATTGTTGTTAATCCTGAGAAACTAAAGAAAATAATGACTGAACAAGAGCTTAAAGATAGTATAATTAACTTACTTAAACAAAAACATTCAAAATATAATTGTATAATTACTGTTGATAATAATTACATTTAAAATATGTATATATATTTTTAGGGTTTTGTTATATAATTATATAGGAATTATTTATAAATAGGACTAATAAAAGGAGGAATTTGAATGTTTTGTTCAAGATGCGGCAAAGAATTGGATGAAAATAATAATTGTATTAATCCAGAATGCCCTTCAAACGCCAACAAAAATTTTGATACTAATATAAATGTTACTAATGACAACAGTAATCAAAATTTTACAACTAATGAAGGTTCCCTAATACCTGAAAACAATACCGATCCTAATGTAGAAAATGCTAACGTTAATAATGGCCAAGCATTTAACGAGGGAAAACAGGAATTCACTCAAAATGCTGAATATAATTCACAAAGTAATTTCTATAACCAAACTAATAATTTTGACAATATGAATAATCAAGGACAAAATAATGGTTTTAATCAAAACGCAAGTTATAACCAAAATAATGGATTTAACCCTAACAACGGATTTAATCAAAATAATTCATATGGTCAAAATAACAATTTTAATAATGCTAATAATGGTTTTAACCAAAATGCAAGTTATAACCAAAATGCTACTTATGGATTTAATACTGATCCAAATTTTAGAGATCAGAACGGAATCTCACGTCAAGAAATGTTTGACTTTATAGGAGATAAGAGTCCAGAATATTATTTAAGAAGATGGGAAGAAAGTCAAATTAATCCTAGCTTCATTCACTGGAACTGGGCAGCATTCTTATTTAATGCTTTTTGGTTCTTATATAGAAAAGTTTATTCTGTAGGTGCAATAATTTTTGGTATTAATATTGTTTCTATATTCTTACTAAGAAATCTTGGAGGACTTCGATCACTTGTTTCAATAGGTATAATGGTTTTCTCTGGATTACTAGCAAACCAACTTTATATAAAACATTGTGTTGAAAAGATAAGATCAATAAAATTAACTTCACCAAATCAAGATCCTGGTTTCTTGCAACAAAGATTAAGATCTACTGGTGGAATTACTTGGGTTCCAGTTGTTATTTTAATAGTAATATATGTATTACTTATTATTATACTTGTTGTTGCCTTTGCAGCAGCATTTGCAACAATATCACCATATCATTATTCATCATATTATTATTGGTAAAATAATAAGAACTAGGTTTTTTACCTAGTTCTTTTTTTAACCCCTTTTATTTCTTATTGCTACTATTATTAATTATGAAATGTTAAAGTATTTTTGATAGAAAATCAATAGTCCTTGGATTCTTAGGATTATTAAAAACTTCTTCAGGTGTTCCACTTTCAAGAATCTTCCCTTGATCCATAAACAAAATTCTATCCCCTACTTCTTTAGCAAATCCCATTTCATGTGTTACAACAACCATAGTCATTCCCTCTTTTGCTAAGGCTTTCATAACACTTAAAACTTCACCAACCATTTCTGGATCTAATGCTGATGTAGGCTCATCAAACAACATAACATCTGGCTCCATGGCAAGAGCTCTTGCTATAGCAATTCTTTGTTTCTGCCCCCCTGATAACGATGCTGGATAAGCATTACTTTTATCACTTAATCCAACCATCTTTAAAAGTTCATTTGCTTTATTTTCCGCATCTTCTTTAGACTTTTTCTTAACTTGTATAGGTGCTATCGTTATGTTTTCTAATACTGTTTTATGAGGAAATAAATTGAATTGTTGAAATACCATCCCCATTTTTTGTCTTACTTCATCTATATTTACTTTCTTATCTGTAAGATTATTTCCTTCAAAAATAACTTCACCGTTTGTTGGTGTTTCAAGTAAATTTAAACATCTTAAAAATGTAGATTTACCAGAGCCTGAAGGACCAATGACTACTACAACTTCACCCTTTTTTATATGCTCATCTATACCTTTTAAAACCTCATTTTTCCCAAAACTCTTGTGTAGATTATTAACGCGAATCACTAGCCTTCATCCTCCTTTCAATATATGCTATAAGTCTGCCTAATGAAAATGTTAATATAAAATAAAATACTGCAGCCACCATTAATGGTTCTAAAGAAAGATATGTAGCACCTTGAACTACCTTTGCTGAAAATGTAAGTTCACCAACCCCAATAACAGATGCCATAGATGATTCTTTGATTACTGCTACAAATTCATTACCTATTGCCGGTAAAATATTTTTAACTGCTTGAGGGATAATTATTAACTTCATAGCCTTTATCTTTGACATTCCCAAGCTTCGTGCAGCTTCCATTTGTCCAACATCAACCGCTTCTATTCCAGCTCTTACTACTTCTGATACATAAGCCCCTGAATTCAATCCTATTGCAATTATTGCTGCTGAAAATGCAGTAACATCAATGTTAAAAATCAATTTTGAACCTGAATATACCATCAAAATTTGAAGAAGCATTGGTGTTCCCCTTATTATCTCTACATAAATGGCAGCTATTATTTTTAATGGTTTGAATTTTTCTGTACCAAAACTTGAAACTCTCATAAAGAACAAAAGCGAACCTAATATTGAACCTATACAAACTGTTATTAATGAAATAGCTAATGTTATTTCAACACCGCTTAAGAAACTCGAATAATACTTTTCTAAAAAATTAAAGTTAAACAAATTATCACCTCTCAATTCCTATAGGGGATAAAACTACCCCCTAAATTTATTTACTATTTAGCACTATCTTCTACTACAAATTTACCTTGATCAGTTGCATCGTCTAAGAATTGTTTTAACTTACCACTATCTTTTAAATTCTTAATTGTAGTATTAACTTGTTTAACTAATTCATCAGAACCTTTTTGAACTGCTATTGCATTTCCGCCTGATTCTTCTTTATAAGTTATACCGCAAAGAGCTAATTCTGGATTAGTCTTTACTGCCATTTCTGCAACTGGTTGATCTGTTACTACTGCATCTACTTTACCACTCTTAAGTTCTAAAACTACATTATTTACATTTGCTAATGATGTTAATTCTGCATTTTTAATTTTTTCCTTCGCTAATTGTTCTTGAGTTGAACCTAATTGAACCCCTATCTTCTTTCCATCTAATGCACTAGCTTCTTTATACTTGTCTACATCATTTTTATTAACTATAACTGCATGTTGTGATTCATAATATATATCTGAAAAATCAACTTGTTCTTTTCTTTCATCTGTTGGATTCATTCCTGATATAATCATATCTATTTGTCCTGCTTTTAATGCTGAAATCAATGCATCAAAGTCCATTTCTTTTATCTCTAGCTCTACTCCCATATCACTTGCAATTTGTTTTGCTATATTTATATCAAATCCTACTGTTTCATCTTTTCCATTAATCATTGCGTGAAATTCATATGGGGCAAAATCTGCTGATAAACCAACAACTACTTTTCCCTTATCTTTTATTGCTTGAACTGGATCTTTGCTATCTGCATTACTATTTCCGCAAGATATAAGTCCAATTGACATAACGCCTACCAATGCTGCTACTACTAACTTTTTAAATATGCCTTTCTTCATTTTTAATCCCCCCTAAAATTTACTAATTTCTTCTTGATGGTTATAATTATACAACCACCTTGTATAATTATGCAAGCTTTTTTTTAATATTTTGTAAATTATTTTTGTAAAGCACGCTATATCAAGCTTTACATACTATACAACTTATGCATATTTTTCATTAATTTATGCATATTTTTAACTAAATTTAATAATTTAATATAGGACGATTTTTATAGGAGAGATATGAATTGAAAAATATTAATGAAAGACATCTGTTCCCTGGAGGAAATACTTCAAAAGGATTTTATTCTTTTTATAGGTACATCTTGCCTCAAGATAAAGCTAGAAGAATAATATGCATAAAAGGCGGACCAGGAACTGGGAAATCTTCACTTATGAAAAAATTAGGTCTATATTTCGGTAATCTTGGTTATTCTATAGAATACCACCACTGTTCATCGGATAATGATTCCTTAGATGGACTTGTTATTAAAGAATTAAATGTGGCTTTGCTTGATGGTACTTCGCCACATATTGTTGATCCAATAAACCCTGGAGCTGTAGATGAAATTTTAAATCTTGGTGTTGCTCTTGATATGAATTTATTATTTTCATGTAAAAAAGAAATAATTAATATCAATAAAGAGATTGGAAAAAATTTTAAACGTGCTTATAGATTTCTAGGGGCTGCTAGAAGTGTCCATGAAGATTGGAGTTCTATGCATTCAGAAACAATGAATCAATATAATTTAAATGAATTTATTGATACCTTAAAAGCAAAGATAATAATTAATTCAAAGGATATTTACGCAGGCGATCGTCACTTGTTTAGTACTGCTTTTACTCCAAATGGAATAGTATCTTATAATAAAGGTCTTGTTGAAAACATTGAAAACTTATATATATTAAAAGGTGGCCCTGGATTCTCTAAAACTGATGTTTTAAAATCTATTGGTACTTCTGCACAAAATAGTGGTTACTTTGTAGAATATTTGCACGATCCATTTATTCCAGAAAGAATTGAAAACATTGTTATTCCAGAATTAAAGACTGGTATTTTTACAACTAATGAAATAAGTAATATAACTTATAGTAATGCAACAACTTATAACATGATAGATATCTGTTATAAATCATCACTTAATTCCAAAATAGATGAAATTCTATATGATAAAAAAGAATTTACATCATTAATAGATAAGAGTTTAGAATGCATAAAGAATGCTAAGAAATTGCATGATGAACTTGAAAGTTACTATATTAAGGCTATGGACTTTGATATTGTAAATAAACTTTATTCAGAGACCTTAAATAAGATCAAAACATTTGTATAATAACGAAGGCGCTTAAAATAGCGCCTTCTTAATATAAAACTCTTATTTAATAACTGCAAGTCTATGCAATGCTCTTGTACACATAATATATTTAACTAGTTCTGGTGTATTATCAAGATCATCTAGTAATACTACCCCATCAAATTCTAAACCTTTTGCATAATATGCAGGAAGTAAAACCACTCCTCCAGTATAGATCATATCTTCTTTATCAAAAGTTAAAACCTTCATAGTTTTCTTAAGCTCTGTTGATATTTCCCTTAGTCTGTCAATGTCTTTTGTTATTATAGCTATATTTTCAAGTCCTTCTTCTTCATAATCCTCAATGATAGCTGTAATTGTATCTATTGTTTCTTCCAAAGATTCTGTTTTCTCTTCCATAACAGCTTCACCATGTCTAACTAATGGAACAATTGTATCTTCTGATAAAAATTGATTTGCATATTCCATTATTTCTTGAGTTGATCTATAGCTTTTATTAAGTTTATAATTAATTACTTCATCTCCAAATAATTTATCTAAATGTATCATTGCTGGTTCTTCATCTGTTTGAATCAATCTTTGATTTGTATCCCCAACAATAGTATAACTACTACAACCTGTTAATTCTTTAATAAGCTTGAATTGAGTCATGTTGTAATCTTGTGCTTCATCAATAACTACATGCTTAATTTCTCTATCACACTTCTTGCCTTCAAGTTTAACCATTAAATATAATATTCCTGCTAAATCCATATAACCTAAGTTTTCAGTATTAGTAATCCTTTTATATAAAGAAACTGTATCTTCATGCATTATCCATGAATCTAATTCATCTCTAGCATTCATTACACCTCTTACAATTTCTCTAATTCTTAATCTTCTTCTAAATTCAATATTGTTTTTCTCAATTTCTAATTCTGTTTCAGAAAGAGCAGCTAATTCTTCTTTAACTTTTTTGTTAAGTTCTCTTATAAGTTCATCTCTTCTATCCTTAATCTTTGATATTAAAATCAACTTAACCTTTTTGCTTCTTCTAAATAAAGGCATATATGAATAGTACTTTGTAAATAACTCTTTTATTTCATCAATACCAACAATCTCTTTATCAAAGAAATTTACTGGTTGAATGTTGAAATAATTTTCCTCCATATCGGCTAGATTTTTATCTAAAAGCTCTGTAAATTTAACTGAACTCTTATATTTATATTCTTTAAGTGCTTCTTCATTCCCCTCCATAGCTTCTTCTATGTATTGTGAGAACCTCTTAACCGGTTCATTTAAACCAATCTCCTCTATAGCAAAGTTTTCAAAAGTATCCTGACTTACTCCACTCTCACCTAAAGTAGGTAATACTTGTGCTATATAATCCATGAAAATATCATTTGGTCCAAAAATTAATACCTTGTCACCAAATTGTTTTCTATTATTATATAAAAGATATGATACTCTATGAAGTGCTATTGTTGTCTTACCTGAACCTGCAACACCATTTACTACTACTACTTTATCTTTAGGAGATCTTATTATTTCATCTTGTTCAGCTTGTATTGTCATTACTATATCTTTAAGCTTATCTGATGTATTACTTGTTAAAACCATTTGTAAGATATCATCTTTAACATCAACTGCTGAATCAAATATTCCCTTAAGCTCTGCCTTCTTTATTATAAGTTGTCTTCTAGATAATATCTTTGCCTGTTCTTCTCCTTCTGGAGTAGTATAAGAACTATCCCCTAATGTTCCTTTATAAAATAAAGATGCTACCGGAGCTCTCCAATCTATAATTATAGGTTCATATGTATCATCTTTTGTAACACCAAACCTACCAATATATATCTGCTCTGCTCCCACTTCTTCTTCAGTAAAATCTATTTTACCAAAGTAAGGTGATTCCTTTAGTACATTTATTTCTCTTAATCTCTTATCTATAGTTCTATAGGCTTCTTCCTTAACATAGGCTTCATGATCAAAATACTCCATTACCTTATCTTCATCATCTCTATATTCTTCTATGGCTTTCTTTCTTGCATCTATTATATATTCAGTTATTTGCTTTCTTGCTGCAATATAATTTAATGTTTCCGCATCTAAAAGCTTTAAAGTATCTTCAAGCTTATTCTGCTCCATTAAAAATTCGTAATCTTTATCTATACTCAAAATAAACACCTCTTTTTAATTAAGAATTATGAATTATGAATTAAGGTGAATTATATGGTCAAAAAAGCTCCTTTCGGAGCTTTTTTGAAATACAAATCTAAATTAATTCTGTATTCATTAATTATTATCTTCTTCTGTTTCTGATTCTGCTGCAGTTTCTTCTTTTTTTTCAGGTTTCTTTAATTCAGGATACTTTTCGCAAACTATTTCCATAAATTCTTCTGAAAATAAAGTTTCTTTTTCTAGTAATACTTCTGATACTTTATCTAAAAGATCTCTGTTATCTTTCAATAACTTTCTAGCTCTCTTATGAGCATCTTTTACAATCTTTAATATTTCTTCATCAATTAATGTTGAAGTTTGTTCACTACAATTTCTAACTGCTCTTCCATCTAGATATCTATTTTGAACTGATTCTAATCCAACCATATCAAATCTATCTGTCATACCATAAATAGTAACCATGTTTCTTGCAGTTTGAGTAGCTTTTTCTATATCATTAGAAGCTCCGGTAGATACAAGATCAAACACTTCTTCTTCAGCTGATCTACCACCTAACATTACTGTTATTTGATCGTACATTTCTTCTCTTGAAGTTAAGAATTTTTCTTCTTCAGGAAGTTGCATTGTATAACCTAAAGCTCCAACAGTTCTTGGTACTATTGTTATCTTGTGAACTGGATCAGTATGTTTTAATAGTGTAGCAACTAACGCATGACCAACTTCATGGAAAGCAACTATTTTTCTTTCTTTTGCTGAAAGAATCCTATCCTTCTTTTCTTTACCAGCAATTATAACTTCAACTGCTTCTCTCAAATCTTCTTGTAATACAGTTTTTCTACCATGCTTTACAGCTCTTAATGCTGCTTCATTAATAATGTTAGCAAGGTCAGCACCTACTGCCCCTGGAGTACCTCTTGCAATTTCACCTAAATCAACTTCTGCATCTAAACATACATCTTTTGCATGTACTTTTAATATAGCTTCTCTTCCCTTTAAGTCAGGTCTGTCAACTATAACTCTTCTATCAAATCTTCCTGGTCTAAGTAAAGCTTTATCAAGTATTTCAGGTCTATTGGTAGCGGCTAATATTATAATACCTTTTGATGAATCAAATCCATCCATTTCAGATAATAACTGATTTAATGTTTGTTCTCTTTCATCATTACCTTGCATTTGATTATCTCTACTCTTACCAATAGCATCAATTTCATCAATAAAGATTATACATGGAGCTTTTTGTACAGCTTCTTTAAATAAATCTCTAACTCTTGATGCACCAACTCCAACAAACATTTCTACAAAACTTGAACCTGAAAGTGAAAAGAATGGTACTTTTGCTTCTCCAGCTACTGCTTTTGCTATAAGAGTTTTACCTGTTCCTGGAGGTCCTACTAATAGAACCCCCTTTGGAAGTTTTGCACCTATTTCAGTATACTTTATTGGATCATTTAAAAAGTCTATTACTTCTTCTAAAGATTCCTTAGCTTCCTCTTGTCCTGCAACATCTTTAAAACTAACCTTTATATCATTTTCAACATAAACTTTAGCATTACTCTTTCCTATAGAGCCCATACCACCGCCTATTTTTCCTGCCATCTTTGAAAACAAAAATTTATACATTATAAATACTATTAATATTGGTACACCATAAGTTATAATAATATTGAATATTATTGATTCTTTTTGATTTACTCCCTTAAATTCAATATCTCCTGCATCTTGTAATGTTTTTACTAAATTTTCATCTGCAACTCTTTCTGTATATAATGATTTTCCATGAAATTCACTATCTGGCTTTGGAGTTATTTCTATAGAACTATTTGTAATAACAACTTCTTGTATCTGATGATCTTTTACTAAATTTAAAAATTTATCATATGTAATTTCTTCTTTAAGCAATAAATTTTTTGAATAATTAGCTAAAAACAAAATTGCTATAGTTATTAGTAGAGTGACTCCTATTGAAAAATTACTCTTTCTTGGATCTTTACCTGGTCCCATAGGAGTTTTATCTGGTTTGTTCTGCATAATCTACACCTCTTTCCTCTGCTTTTCTATTACTTTAAAAATCCAAAATTGCTAAATGGATATACTCTCAAACGTGCTTTTCCAACTATTTTATCTTTATCTATAAATGGATTTTGCCACCTTCGTGAATCGAATGATGCTGGTCTGTTATCTCCGCAGAAAAAGAACTTTCCTTCTGGAACATGATATTCACCATTCCAATTATCTTTATTTACAACATAATCTTCATTTATTTCTTCACCATTTACTGATACCACACCATCTACTATTTTGATATCATCACCAGGAAGTCCTATAACTCTCTTGATTAAGGTATCTTTCAATTCATCTGAATCGAATACTACAATATCTCCTCTTTCAATACTATCAGTGTTATAAACTTTAGTTACCCATATCTTATCATTAACATTTAATGTGGGTACCATTGATGTACTTGGAATTTCTGCCTGAAAAAGCAGAAATGTTCTTATTAGAATAGCTGCCACTAGTGCCACTAGTACCGGGACTACCCATTCGCTAAAAAAATTTGATTTCTTACTCATTGTTATCTCCACATTCCTTTTATTCTTTCTTCTATTTCTTTTTTTCTTTCATCTGTAGCTTTTTCATCTATAATAAAGTAGTTTCCTTTTCTTATTAAACAATCCCCATCTTTTACGTTTCCTTTTATTCTTTCCTTTCTCTCGTCTATCATCTCACCTTCATAAGTTTCTAATACTACATACTCGTCTTCAATTCTGTCTACAATAAAGAGTTCTTTCATTATTTATTATCTCCTTAAATTATAGAAATACATACTTAAGTATAACACAAACAGTTAATTTTATCATTATTATTGAATTAAAGATATTGAAGAATTATAGAATTTAAAAATCATTGATAAAATCCCATAAAACTTTCCTAAAAGCATATAAAAAAAAGCCCTAAAAGAGCTTTTTTATAAAATCAATATTATCTTAATTATTTCATTCATCTGTAATTTTTCATTATCTCGCCCAATATTTCAGCTGCTGTTGGAGGCGTATATGTTATAGCATTAGCTCCTGCTTCTATAGTCTCTTTTATCGAATCATTAGTAGGTCCACCTGTAGCAATGATAGGGAACTCAGGAAAACTTTCTCTGATCTTTCTAACTATCTTAGCAGTGTTTCTACCTCCTGAAACATTAATTATAGTTGCACCTGCCTCTATTCTTTCTTGAATATTATCATTCTCAGATGCCACTGTTACTATAACTGGAATATCTATAGTAGCTCTCATTTTTCTAATAATTTCATTTGATGTAGGAGCATTTACTACAACTCCCATTGCTCCCTTAAATTCTGAATCTAATGCAAGATTCACAACTCTTTTACCTTGAGTAATTCCTCCTCCAACTCCACAAAAAACTGGAACATCAGCTGCTGTAACAAGAGCTTCTGTTATTATTGGTTGTGGTGTAAAAGGATACACTGCAATAATTGCATCTGCATTTGTATTTCTTATCATTGCTACATCCGTAGTAAAGAGTAAAGACTTTATTCTCTTACCAAATATTTTTATTCCACTACAATCTCTTATAATTGTTGGAACTTCTACAACATGATTTCTTAATGTACCTTTTATTTCAGGCACAAACTTAGATTCTTTTGCCATTAGTTATCCTCCCTACCCTTACTACTTCGATTCTTTACTCTAATATTATAACTATGTTGCTAAAATTAATAAAGATATTTTTATTGTAAAATATATTGAATTATAAATTACTCGAAATTATTTCTTTTTTATGTAATTATGGATAACTTTGATGCAAACTATAGAAAAATCTAATCAATAAAAAGTATTTAGCAGAATTTTTTATTACATTAACTTAAATCTATTCTTATGGGCTTACTAAGTGTTATTCCTGATTTTGTAACTATAGAATTATAGGCAAAAATATCAACCCCACTTTTTGCCGCTTCTCTTAAAGCCTCCCCAAAAAGTGGGTCTGTTTCATCATTAGGTTTAAATTCTTGAACATCTTCAATTTGAATTAAAAATAAAACTCCAGCTCCTCTTCCAGTTTTTTTTACTTCTATTAATTCCAATAAATGCTTTCTGCCTCTTTCTGTCGGTGCATCTGGAAATCTGCTCTCTCCATCTTGTTCTAGAGTAACTCCTTTTACTTCAAGATAATATTCTTCACCTTTATCATTTGATAATTTAAAATCAAATCTACTATTACCAAATGTTTTTTCACTTAAAATTTTATCGTATCTTCTTAACTTATCCACAGCTTTATTCTCTAAAGCTTCCTTTACTACCTTGTTAGGTATTTGTGAATCTATACATATATTTTTTTCGCCTTTATATGCACCAATTAAATCATACTTTGTTTTTCTTGTAGGATTCAATTCTTCCCTCAAAAATACTTTACACCCTGGTATGAGTATTTCCTTACACCTTCCTGTATTAGGTACATGCACTATTATTTCTTCTCCATTCAACTTAACTTCCGCATTAAATCTATTCGGCCTTTTTATAAATTCAGCCTCTAAAATATTCTTATTATACTCCATATCATTACCTCACTATTACTGGATTTGTACACATTATCCACAGATTTTATCCACAGTTTTGTGACTTATGTGTATAAGTTATCTAATAGTTTATCTTTTTTTATAATTGATTGTAATAGATAATCATTTTTTCTGCAATATTCTCTATATAGTTACTAGAAAGTACGTTCTCCATACATATTGTGTCAAGCTAAATTTCAATCTTTTTTGACATTTGCAAGTTATCCACAGGTTATCCACACTAATCCACATTAATCACAATCCCTCTAAATATCTTACTTTGCCTTATCTTATAATATTAGAGTTATCCACAACACATAGTATAATGTAGGTTAATCATTTTTATGAGATTTATTTACAATCTTTGTGAAACTTATGTTGATTTTCTTAATACTATTATAAATAAGGAGTTTATTTGTATAAATAAAGGAGAATTTTTTGACGATTTACCTTAATTCATTTTTGTATTAATATTATTCTTTCATGTATTTAATAATATACCTATTAATATTACTTGTAGATAAAAAATAAGAGCAGATGTAAGTCTCTGCTCTTCTACTTTGTATTATTTAATTCTATAATTCTCTGTGCAATTTCTTGCTTTATATTATCCATTGGAAAATTCTTTCCCGGACATAAAGTTTCACATACATTTCTATGTCCTATACAATCTTCCAAATTATATTTTATTATCATATCCACTGATAATCTTTCTAAAGACTCTTTTTGTGCATCTGTTAATCTTTCTTCTTCAAAGTTTCCCTCAAGGCATATACCAATACTTGTCCTATTTCTTCCTATAGCATGTGCTCCTACAGATTCTTCTGGTCTCCCCCTGTATATTTTACCATCCTTTCTTATATAAAAGTGGTATCCTATTGCTCCCCATCCTTGAGATATGTGATTTCTATTTATCTCTTCAGGTGTTAAACCATTAGCTGCTGTATGATGAAATACAATCACTTCAGGACTATTTCCTCCTTCTAATTTTTGACTGGAATTATAATTTGGTTCTATAATATTCAACTTTTCTTCATAATCTTTTCGAATATCTTTTAAATATGAAATATCTATATTCTCATCCTCTACTGTAACTAAATACTTTATAACACTTTCTTTTCTATATTCTTTATATAAAAATATTCCCATCAGAGAGACTATAATGGTAATAAAAATTAAGACTGTATATGTTCTTCTTCTTCTCTTCTTCATCTTTCTGTAAAATTCAATTCTCTTTGTATTGGTATTTAACATAAACAGCCTCCTTGTAAAACAACTATATATTCTATATTATAATGCATTTTGTAAATATACCCAATTAATTAAATATTAATTTGAACTTTATCCCCCTGGTAGGAATAGGCTACTAAACAAAATGGACTTTCCATCTAACTACTAGGGGGTAGCAATTAGCGGAAAGTCCTCTTAATTTAATACTCTAAATATATTTTCACTTAATTTTCTATTTTATTTCTGTTCTATTTACATGCCATATTTCATCTGCATATTGTAATATAGTTCTATCACTAGAGAATGTTCCTGCATTACAAGTATTTAAGAAACACTTCTTTGCAAATGCTTCTTTATCCTTATATGCTTCAAATACTTTATCTTCAGTTTCCTTAAAGCTTTGGAAATCTGCTAATACATAGTATTGGTCTCCTTCATCAATTAATGAATCAAATAAATCTTCAAATTCACCTGAACCACCATCATCAAAAGTACCATCAACTAGTGAATCAACTACTCTCTTAAGATTTTTATCTTTTTCGTAATATTCTTTAGAATTATATTTTCCTTTGATTTCCTCAATATCTTCAACCTTAAGTCCAAAGATAAAATTATTTTCCATTCCACTAGCTTGAGCAATTTCTACATTTGCTCCATCTAGTGTACCAAATGTAGGAGCACCATTTAACATTAACTTCATATTACCTGTACCAGATGCTTCCTTACCAGCTGTTGAAATTTGCTTTGAAATATCTGCTGCTGGGCACAATTTTTCAGCATAAGATACTCTATAGTTTTGAACAAATACAACTTTAATCTTGCCATCAATATCTTTATCATTATTTACTAAAGCAGCTATTTCATTAATAAACTTAACTATAGCTTTAGCTCTTACATAGCCTGGGAATGCCTTAGCTCCAAATATAAATGTTGTCTTTGGAATATCCATTGATGGCTCTTCCTTTACTCTATAATATAAATCTAAAATGTATAGTGCATTTAATAGTTGTCTCTTATATTCATGTAATCTCTTAATTTGAATATCAAATATAGAATCTGGATCTATTTCTACACCTTCATTTTCTTTAATATAAGCTGCTAATTGTTCTTTCTTTAAATGCTTAATTTTCATAAATCTTTCAAGAACTTCTTTATCATCAGCGAACTTTTCAAGATCTTTTAACTTAGATAAATCTCTTACCCAATCTTCATTTCCTAAAAGTTCAGTAATAAAAGCAGATAATTCTGGGTTACAAAGTCTAAGCCATCTTCTTGGTGTAATACCATTTGTCTTGTTTTGGAATTTTTCTGGATATAATTCATACCAATTCTTAAGTTCTTGATTCTTTAAGATATCTGTATGAAGTTTAGCAACACCGTTAACTGCTGATCCAACATGTATTGCTAAATTAGCCATTCTCATTTGACCTTTATAGATAATTCTATACTCTTTAATAGCTACCCCATCATATCCTTTTTCTTTTAATTCATTTACAAAATCTTTATCTATATCTTTAACTATTTCTAGTATTCTTGGGAATAGCTCATTAATTAATTCAACATCCCACTTTTCAAGCGCTTCAGCTAAGATAGTATGGTTAGTATAACTAAATACTTTTTTAGCCATAGCTAATGCCTTATCAAATTCTACTCCTTCTTCATCTACTAGAATTCTAATAAATTCTGGTATTGCAAGAGTTGGATGTGTATCATTTAATTGAACAGCATTAAGATCTGCTATGTTTTCAGTAATGGCACCAAATTTTGCTTTATACTTACCTATTATATCTTTTAATGATGCACTTACTAATAAATATTGTTGTCTAAGTCTTAATATTTTACCTTCTCTATTTGAATCATTTGGATATAATACTCTAGTTATATCATCAGCTCTATTCTTTAAAGCTACTGCTTCATCATATTTTTGTGCATTAAATAAATCGAAATTAAACTCCTTCATAGGTTCACATTTCCATAGTCTCAATGTATTAACATTCTTATTTCCATAACCTATAATTGGTGAATCATAAGGAACAGCTTTTACATCCATATCTGCGAAATGAATTATCTGAGCTTCACTATCTTTTCTTATGCTCCATGGATCTCCATATTTTAACCAGCTATCAACATCTTCCTTTTGGAATCCATCTTGAATATATTGGTTAAATAATCCATTGCTATATCTTAATCCATATCCTGTTAAAGGCACTTCCATAGTTGCTGCTGAATCCATAAAGCATGCAGCTAATCTTCCAAGACCACCATTTCCAAGACCAGCATCTTCTTCAATTTCCTCTATCTTATTAATGTTTATGTTTAAATCTTGAAGCACTTCTTTAACTTCATCATAAACACCCATACTAATTAAATTATTTCCAAGAGCTCTTCCCATTAAATACTCTGCTGAAAAATAGTAAGCTTGCTTACCTTTTCCATAAGTTTCTGTAGTTTTATTCCAATCATCAATGATTTCCTCTAATAATGTCTCTGATAAAGCATTAAATATTTCATAATCAAGTGCCTTATCTAATGTCTTTGCATATTTTACTTTTAATACCCTTTCAATCCCAGCTTTTATTGTTTGTTTATCCAATTTATTCACACCTTCCATACATTTTTGTAAGTTTATATATTTTTTTAGCTAACTGATTATTTAAATCTTTCTTTTCAACTCTCCACATCCAATTGCCACCTAACTTTGAAGGATAATTCATCCTACATTCATTACCTAAGTTTAAGAAATCCTGCATCTGAGCTATAGCTGTATCTGCTACGCTTGACCAAATTCCTCTTATGAATCCAAAATTAACGCCTTCTTTGCCGTTAAGTCCTAAATATCTTTTAGCACGCTTTGTGGCTTTTTTACTTCCTGTTTTTTCATACCATCCTAAAAAAGTATCATTATCGTGTGTTCCTGTATATGCTATACAATTCCTTATATAGTTATGAGGTAAAAATAAATCATCTGAATCTCCATCAAAAGCAAATTCTAATACCTTCATTCCAGGGAAGCCTGTTTCTTTCAAGAATTCTCTAACATCTTCTGTTAGAAATCCTAAGTCTTCGGCTATTATATCTACCTCTCCAAGTTGTTTCTTTATTTCATTGAATAAATCTATACCTGGACCTTTAGTCCATTTTCCATTAATTGCCGTCTTATCTCCATAAGGTATTTCCCAATATGATTCAAATCCTCTAAAGTGATCGATTCTAAGAACATCATATAACTTTAAGCTCTCTTTTACTCTTAACACCCACCAAGCATAGTTATTCTTTTTCATGTTATCCCAGTTATATATAGGATTACCCCAAAGCTGTCCGGTTTCTGAAAAATCATCTGGTGGACATCCAGCTACTGATATTGGAGTCATAGTAGTCTCATCTATTTTAAAGTTCTCTGGATTGCTCCATGAATCTACACTATCTTCTGCAACATATATTGGCATATCACCAATTATCTTAACTCCTAATTTATTTGCATACTCCTTAAGCTTATGCCATTGTTCAAAAAATAAATATTGAAGGAATGACCAATACTCTATATCATCACACAAAAATTCTTTATAATGTTTAACTGCTTCAGGCTCTCTTTTTTTTATATCTTCATCCCATTTTGACCATGGTAGCAACTTGAAATAATTCTTTGTTGCCATATATAATGAATAATCATCAAGCCAAAAGTTATTTTGTTCTTTAAATTTCTTAAATTCTTTTTCAATATCTTTATTATTAAGTTTCTTATAATTTTCATAGGCCTTTCTTAATACTTTATATTTAGTTATAAATATAGTGCCATAATCAACAAACTTACTTGTTCCATAATTTTCATACAAATAATCTGATTCTTCTAGAATACCTTGTTTCTTTAAAATATCAAAATCAATAAAATATGGATTTCCAGCAAATGCAGAAAAACATTGATAAGGAGAATCTCCATAACCAGTATGTCCTAAGGGTAATATCTGCCAATATTTTATTCCAGAATTCTTCAAAAATTCAACAAATTCATATGCTTCTTTCCCAAATGTACCTATGCCAAATTTACCTGGTAAAGAAGCTATGTGCATTAATATACCTGCACCCCTTTTCATGTTAATACCCTCCCTTAAATAACTTAATACATCATTGTATCTTTTTACTTATTTTGTGCATTTTTCCATCCGGATCGAAAATTAAAGCTTCAATTACCTTTATATCTTCAGACCCCTTGCCACTTAAATTTATTCTATATTCGTTATTCTCTAAATTTATGCTGATGCTAATATCACTACATATTCCTTTTTTATAATCCTTTGTGATTCCATCATCATCATAAAGTTCATATTTAGCATTTTCACCTACAAAAGCAACTAAATGAAGTTCCTCTATGCTTAATTCACTTACTTTGTTTGCTGTGTTAACTAATGGTAATATTCTATCCTTTCTTAGGAAGAAACAAATTTCATCAATTTTATAATCTATGTATTGATGACCTTTCTCCATCACTTTATAGTTAAATTTTCCGTCGCTATCTAATGTTACAAATAACATTTCTTCTGGTAAGTATACATATCTTCCTTTTGCATTTTGTTTGTATATAGGTGAAATCATCAATGAATCTCCAACTAATAATTGATCTTCAACTCCATCAACATATTCATCTTTGTATTCAAAACTTAAAGGCGAAAAATACATTTCATTATCTCTTATTGATTTCATATATTCGCTATATAAATAAGGGATTAGTGAATACCTAAATTTTAAAATATTTCTTATTATCTTTGTAGTTTCGTCATCGAATGCAAATGGTTCCTGAGTTCTTGACCACTGTGATGTATGATTTCTAAATAAAGGTGTGAAAACACTTAATCCATTCCATCTAATTAATAAATCACTAGTAGTATCTACTGAAAATCCGCCAGTATCGGAACCAACATACATAAATCCACACATATTTAAGCTTGGAAGCATTTTCAATGTTAACTCAATATGCTCCCACCATGAGCAACTATCCCCTGTCCATATACCTGAATACCTTTGCATCCCAATTGATGATCCTCTTGAAAATAATAGAAATCTTTTATTTTCATCAATGGTATCAAGTCCTTCACTAGCAGCTCTTGTCATGTTATATCCATAAAGATTATGAACATCATAATGATTAACCATTTTACCGTCTATATTGTGATAAAAACTTTTGTAATCATCTATTGAATTTGCAAGATTATTGAAATAATCTTTAAGTGCAAAATAATTATGAATATTTATATTTGTTTTCCTAATTTTTTCTGCTTCTTCAAAGGCTTCTTCTACTCTTTTTTCTGTGTAAAATATTGAAGGTTCATTCATATCATTCCAAAAGCCTTCAATCCCCTTATCTACTAAGAACTTATACTTCGATCCAAACCATTTTCTAGCATTTTTGTTTAGGAAATCTGGGAAATGAACTTTGCCTGGCCAAACAGCTGCTACAAATGGTTTTCCATCTTTATCAACACAAAAATATCCATTTTTAATGCCTTCCTCATAAATGTCATATCCTTCTTCAATTTTTACTCCTGCATCAATTATAGGGATTACTTTCACCCCATCTTTTTTGCATTCACTTATAAATTCATCAAAATTCGGAAATGATTCTTTACTAGTTGAGAAGTCTTTAAAGTTATCCATATAATCAAGATCTAAATATAGCATTTCTATTGGAATATCATGTTCTTTGAATTTTTTTAGAATATCCCTTACTTGGCTCTCATTTCTATATCCCCACTTACTTTGTCCGTATCCAAAAGCCCATTTAGGCGCTACATAGCTTGTACCAATTAACTTTCTAAACTCTTTTACTATATCTTTAGGAGAATCTCCTTTGATTGTATAGAGATTATAATTTTTATTTTCTAGACTTATCTTCAATTCATTGTAATCAGTATATCCAACATCAAATGTAACTTTTGATGGTGAATCAATAAATATTCCAAAACTTTTTTCACCATATATAATTAGGAAATTATGCGCTCCATATAAGCTCTTTTTATCAGGTGTGTGTGAATATTCGTCAGTACAAAAACTTTCATATATCCACCCTCTCTTGTTAAGCCCTCTAACATTTTCTCCTAATCCATATACAATATCATCTTTTTCTAGTTTATATATTAAACTTTCATTTTCATCAATTTTTAAATAACTTATTTCATCTTTACTAATAGTCTTATAATCGTTATCTTTTAATACTACTGCGTCAGTATCAATTGGAGAACCAAAAATATACTTATTTATATAATCATCTATTTTTGATACTTTAATCATATGATTTAGCTCCTCTCAAATCTTTTACACGATTGTCTCTCTATCAATTCTGTTGCTAAGACTATATGTTTATGAGTTTCTTTTCCCTTGATTAAATCCATTAATAAATTAGTACTCTTTTCTGCCATTAATACTTTAGGTTGTTTAACTGTTGTTATTCCCGGATTATAATACTCACTTATCTCCATACCATCAAAGCCAACTATTGATATATCTTCTCCTACTCTTAATCCAGACTCTATAACTGCTTTTGCCACTCCAATTGCCATTATGTCTGAAATTGAGAATATTGCTGTAACACTCTTATTTTTCTTCAAAAATTCCATTGTTACTCTATATGCTTCATCTGTTCTATAATCACCAACTAGCATATTATCTATATCAAATTCTATTCCAGCTTCTTCCAAAGCCTTTTTGTATCCCTTTAGTCTTGTCCAACTAACACCAAGGTCATTTTCTTCACCTATCATAACTGCTATATTCTTATGTCCTAAATCTATTAAATATTTTGTAGCGTCATAAGCAGATTTCACATTATCAATTCCTACTGAAGAATAGTCATTTAATTCTAGCTGTAAATCAGAATTAACTGATGTCAACACCACTGGTGCCTCTAGAGATTTTAAACTTTCTTTTTCAACATTTTGGAAATTACCTCCAAGACATATAACTCCTTGAAGTCTCTTCTCTTTTATAAAAGATTGTAATGTATCAAAATCGTTGTCAACTCTATAATCATTTTGCTCTAGGATCATAGTATATTTAGTATTTAATATAATGTTACCAATAACGTTAGTCATTTCTGAGAAAAATGGATTAAATACACCTTTTACTAACACCCCAATGTTATTCGAATTGTTTTGTTTTAATATCCTTGCACTATTATTAGGAATATAATTACTTTCTTTTATTACTTTCATTACTCTTTCTCTTGTGCTAGGTTTTACATCACTATGATTGTTTAAAACTCTCGATACAGTACTTACTCCAACCCCTGCTAATCTGGCTATATCTTTAATGTTCATTGACATACTCCTTATTTTCCACTAATTTTTCGGTAACGTTACCGATTTTTTTCACATATATATTCCTATTATATAACTAATAGGAATATATATAGAAAAGAAAATACTTATAAATTATATAGATGTCATCTTTAACCTTTAACAGCTCCTGATGTAAATCCTTCTGCAATATACTTTTGAAAAGCTAAGAATATTGCAACTATTGGTACTGAAGCTACCATTGCAATTGCGGAGAATTGTGCCCAGTTTGCTGAGAATTTTTCTCTTATGAATGAATGCATTCCTACTGGTAAACTTAATGCTGCTTTGTCTTTTAATAATGCTGCACTAATCATAAATTCACTATATCCACCAATAAATGCATATAAGAATATAACAAGAATCATATTTCTTATTAAAGGTAGCATAATTTTAACTAATACTTGTCGTGTAGTTGCTCCATCAACATAAGCAGCTTCTATTAAATCTGAAGGTATTCCATCCATGTAACCTTTCATTAACCAAGTATTATTTGCAAGACCTGCTGATAATAATAAAACTACTACTACCCATAATTTATCCATACCATTATTGTTGTATGCTATTCTTAAAATTGCTGGTAATGCCATTGATGTAGGGAACATTTGAAGTATTAATAGTGCCATAAGGCCTTTGCTTCTAAATTTAAATCTTAATTTTGAAAATGCAAATGCTGCTGGTATTACAATTGCCAATTGTACAACTGCAAGAGATAAACTAATTATCATAGTATTTTTTAACCAAATCCATATATCAGTTTTTGTAAATACTTTTATATAATTATCGAAAGTTATCTCACTAGGTAATAATGTAGTTTGTGTAAATGAACTACCTGCACTTAATGATGCTAAGAACACAGATAATATTGGGAATAATGTTAATATCAATACGAACCAGATAACAATTCTACCAAGCCATGCTGATTTTTTATCGCCTGTTGAAAGTTTTTTCTTGTATTTTAATTCTAAGCCAGACTCTTTTTCTCTTGGCTTATTAGATTCCATTCCAATCTGCATAACTAATCAACCTCCTTAAATTGTCCTGATGCTCTCATCTGTACATATGAAATTACTGCTAAAATTACGAATATAACTATACTTATTGTTGCTGCCATATCTACTCTACCAAATTGAGTTGATAATTTATAGTTTACAGATGCTAGTATATCTGTATAACCAGCAAATTGTGTTGTTAATTTTGCTGGACCACCTTCTGTAATTAGATATGCAGTATTAAAGTTATTAAAGTTAAATGCGAATGATGTAATTAATAATGGATATGATGTTCTAGCTAGAGATGGTAATGTTATCTTTGTAAATTGAGTCCATCTACTTGCTCCATCAACTCTAGCAGCTTCATAATATGATACTGGAATTGATGCTAATCCACCTATACAAACATTCATCATATAAGGGAAACCTAACCAAATATTTGCTACACATACTGCTACTCTTGCCCAAAAAGGATCAGTTAACCACGGAATCGGTTCCGAGATAATATGCAAGTTAGTAAGTGCATTATTAATTGCACCATAATTACCATTAAATAATCCTTGGAATGCTAATGTTGCAACAGTTGCTGGCAATGCCCATGGAAGAATTAAAAGAGCTTTATAAAATCCTCTTTCCTTTATATTCTTGTTTCTTACTATATTAGCAAGTAATAATCCAACTAAGAAACATCCTCCTGTTGATACTAATGCAAAAATAATTGTCCAAACAAATGTTGGTAAAAATACTTCACTGAATGGTCCATTAAATACTGATATATAATTTTCTATACCAACAAAAATATCTTCACCATCTTTTGTAAATACTGTCTTATTGGTAAATGAAATCCATACTGTATACAATATAGGCAATATTGTAAAGACAAATATAAAAATCAAACAAGGTAATAAATATGGTATTGCTTTTCTTGTTTCTTTTCCTTTACCCTTTGTTGCCATCATAATAATTTCTCCTTTCTATAATAACTTATAAGTATTGAAGTAGGAGGGAAATACTTTCCCTCCTTATTTTATTTTCAAATTATTACTTTAATTGAGCTTCTGCTTGTTTTATTTGATCTACTGTATTCTTTGCACAAGTTGCAGCATCAATTTGTCCAGATAACATTGAAACTATATTATTCTTAGCTGGATCCCAAGTAGCTTGTACTTCTGGAATGTTAGGCATTGGTTCTGAATTCTTAACAGCATCTGCGAATACACTTACAACTTCATTTTTCTTGAATGCTTCACTTTCAACACCGCTCTTTAATGCTGGAATCCTGTTACCAGTATTAACTAAAATATCATTGTCATTTTCATTTAAGTATTTTAATAATTTCCAAGCAAGATCTTGTTTCTTTGAATTCTTACTTACAAATGCAGCTTGAATTGTTGAATATGGAGTTAATTCATTTCCACCTAATGTTGGTAATGGAACTATTTGTAGGTTAACTCCAGCATCCTTAACTTCTTTTACATTCCATGGTCCTGAAATATAGAATGCTGTATTTTTTTGTTTAAATTGATCCTTTGCAACGTCATCTGTAATATCTGGTGCAACTAAACCATCTTTAACCATATCAGCTAGATATTGATATCCTTTTACAGCATTTTCAGTATCTAATCCAATATCATTTGGATCTAATGTACCATTATTATTCTTGAATATATATGTTCCTGGAGTAACTAAAGCTTTTGAAATATAGAAGTTAGTTACTTCAAACATAAATCCTTTTTCTTTACCTACCTTTGCAACTTCCTCCATAGTCTTTGGAGCTTCTGCAACCTTATCTTTATTTATAAACAATGCAGTTGTTTCTTGAGATATTGGAACTGCATATTGTTTTCCGTTTACTGTTACTGCATCAATAACATTTTTTCCTGTATAATCACTTTCTTTTATTGTTCCTTCTGGAACTTCAGCTAAAAGATCAGCTTTTACAAATGTTCCTAAGTTATCATGACCTATACCATAGTATAAATCTGGTCCTGATGCACTGTTAGCAACTTCTTTATATTCTTGCATCTTTCCTTGGTCTTCAACAAGTTTAACTTCAACATTGTTTTCATCTCCCCACTTCTTAACAACCTCTTGAAGTGCATCTACTTCACCAGTACTTAAGTGAGACCAAACTGTTAAAGTTTCCTTATCTCCTGAGCCACTTGAACTACCACAAGCTGTTAAACTGCTAGCCATAACCATTGTACCTAAAATAATAGCAATAATTTTCTTTCTCTTACACATCATTAATTCCTCCTCATATTTATTAAAAACCCTAAGGTTTATAATCTAGTTCACCCTAAACCGTTGCCAAAACTTTGTGCCTATTAACTCAAGTCCTATTTTCACCATTTCAGAACCGTTTCCAAAATTGCAATGCTTGTACAATTTTAAGCACCAAATTCCTTTTTTTCGTATTATTTACTTTTATGAAATATATTACCTTTACTACATTTTTATTGTAATACTTCTGTAAACGTTTTTCAATAGTTTTTTAAATTATTTTTTTATTTTTTCTTCTTTCCAAATAAAAAACAAAATCTTAAATATTGTAGCTTGATTAAAATCTCTAATATCAAAGCCTGAACATTTCTGTATTTTTTCAAGTCTATAAATTAATGTATTCCTGTGAATGTACAATATTTTCGCAGCTTCACTTATATTAAGACCACAATCAAAAAACACTTCAATAGTCTTAGTCATTTCTTTATCTAGATTCAAGAATCCCTTTTCAAATTCTTTTATAAGTTCTTGTTTTTTTTCATTATTTATACTATCAACAATATCTTCAAATATAAGATCACTTTCTTCTATAATTTCATTACTTATATTAAACTTTTTAGCTATTTCAACTTTTTTTCTACATCTGATTAATGCATCATATAAGTTTTCATAACCTTCAACCATAGTGTAGTATATTAAACATTTCTCTCTAGTAGCATACTCAATTGTATCTTTAATGCTATATACATGATCTTTAATATCTTCAAGCTTACCTAAAATGAATATTTCATCATTGTAATTAACTAAAGTTATGTTTTCTTCACCATAACTATCTTCTAGTAGCTCTAAAACATCATCTAAATTTTTATTCATTTTAATTACTATTAAAGCAAAAGAATTAGATAAGAATGCATACTTATCTATTATCTCTCCTTTTGATACCTTTTTTCCTTCTATAAGCTGCTTTATACAATCATTTCTACTACTTACTTCTTGTTTTACTCGGTTAACAATATAATTCTGTAATAATGGTAATGTATTTTTATCTTCACTACATACCATTAGACTTACAACTTCACTTAGTAACTTAAATTTTGATTCAACGAATGTGGTTTTTATATGAAAGTTTGGAGATGTATAAATGTCTCCCTTTTCATTAAATATCTTAAAAGATATTTTAGAAACTTCGGTTATATTATCTAGCAATTTATCTATTTTCTTCATTTATACATCACCTCACCTTAAATTTTATACTAATCTTAACTCTGTCTTCTTATCGAAAACATGCATTTTACTTGTATCAAAATGTATCTTTGCATTTTGTCCAACTTTTAGGGCTGTAGAACCATTTACTCTCACTGTAGTACTTACATTTCCAATTTTAGTATAAATGTAACTTTCAGCTCCCATAAGTTCTATTACTTCTACTTTTGAATCAATAACTTGATTTGGATTAGCTTCAATTAATTCCTTATCATCATCCAATTCCTCCGGTCTTATACCAAAAACAACATTTTGTCCATTTAAATTAAGCTTTTTAACTGCAGCAGCTTTTTCTGCAGTAAATTCAACCTTTTGGCCTTCAAATGCAGCAAATACTTTATCCCCTTCTACAACTACTTGTCCTTCAATAAAATTCATTTGAGGGCTTCCTATAAAACTTGCTACAAATTGATTTGCAGGATAATTATAAATATTTTGTGGTGTATCAACTTGTTGAACTTCACCATCTTTCATAACAACTATTCTGGAACCCATAGTCATTGCTTCTGTTTGGTCATGTGTTACATATATAAATGTTGTAGCCAACTTTTTATGAAGCTTTGCTATTTCAGTTCTCATTTGAACTCTTAATTTTGCATCTAGGTTTGATAAAGGTTCATCCATTAAGAATACCTTAGGATTTCTTACTATTGCTCTACCAAGAGCAACTCTTTGTCTTTGTCCACCAGATAAAGCCTTTGGTTTTCTATCTAAGTACTTTTCAATATCTAGTATCTTTGCTGCTTCTTTAACCTTACGGTCTATTTCATCCTTTGGTGTCTTCTTTATCTTTAATGCAAATGCCATATTATCGTAAACTGTCATATGTGGATATAATGCATAGTTTTGGAATACCATTGATATATCTCTATCCTTTGGCTCCATCTCATTAACTAATTTATCTCCAATATATAATTCACCTTTTGAAATAGTTTCTAGACCTGCTATCATTCTTAATGTTGTTGATTTACCACAACCTGATGGTCCTACGAATACTATAAATTCTTTATCTTTAATGTCTAAATTAAAATCTTTTACCGCTACTACGTCACCTTCATATATTTTATATATATTTTTTAATGAAAGATTTGACATGATTTGTACCCCCTCTATTTATTTTAATAACCCTAGTATAATACGCCTTAACGTTTACATCCATTGTTATTAACCATAAATTTCTTTTTTATTTTTTGTATAAACATCTAATTATTGTATATAATTATTTTATTGTAATTGTAAACATTTTTCAATTTTATATTCTAATTTTTCCAAAAAAAGACTTGAAGACAAAGTATAATTGCCCTCAAGTCTTTTTCAACTTTAACAATAAAAAAGAAAAATATATTCTATTAATTTCTTCTATATCTATAACACATATCAGAAATTTTTCTAGCTAATTGATTATTTAAACTATTAGCTTTCATTCTCCAAGACCAATTACCACCAGAACTTGATGGCAAATTCATTCTAGCTTCATTTCCAAGTCCTAAAAAGTCTTGTATTGGAGCTATTGCCACATTTGCTATGCTACTCCATACTCCTCTTATCATTCCCCAATTATATCCTTCCTCTGCATTTAAACCCAAATACAACTTTGCATTATTCTTTTCATAATCTAATGAACTGTAATCAAGCCATCCAACTAAAGTATCATTATCATGTGTTCCTGTATATGCCACACATTCTTTATCATAATTATGAGGTAAATAATGATTATCATTAGTTCCATTAAATGCAAATTCTAAGACTCTCATTCCAGGAAAGCCTGTATCTTTTAAAAATTTAATTATCTCATCAGTCAAATATCCTAAATCTTCTGCTATTATATCAACTTCACCTAATTGCTTTTTCACTTCATTAAACAAGTCTAAACCTGGGCCCTTTTCCCAATGTCCATTGCTTGCTGTATTTTCACCATATGGAATTGCCCAATAAGATTCAAATCCTCTAAAATGATCTATTCGAACAATATCATAAAGCTTTAGATTTTCACTAATCCTAGATATCCACCACTTATACTTATTTTTCTTCATATAATCCCAATCATATATTGGATTTCCCCAAAGTTGTCCTGTAGGTGAAAGAGAATCTGGTGGACAACCTGAAACTAACTTTGGATTCACAGTATCTTTATCAATTTTAAAATTTTCTGAATTAGCCCAGGTATCTACACTATCTTGAGCCACATAAATTGGTATATCTCCAATTATTTTAATTCCAGATGAATTAGCATAATGCTTTAATTCTTTCCACTGTTTAAAAAATATAAACTGAATAAAATTCCAATATTCAATTTCATTAGCTAACTGTTCCGTATATGCTTTTATAGTTTCTTTTTTTCTCTTTTTTATATCATCATCCCAATTATACCAACTACCAACATTGAATTTTAATTTCAAAGCCATGTATAAAGAATAATCTTCAAGCCAAAAACTATTTTCTTGTTTGAATTCCTCAAACATATTATTTAAATTATTTACTTCCTTACATTTAAAATTTTCATATGCTTTCCTTAATACTTTATACTTTTCAGTATATAACTTTCCATAATCTATTCTTTCTGAATCATCACCATAATTTAAGTAACAATAATCTCCTTCATTCAGTAACCCATCTTTTTTTAATTCATCAAAATCAATAAAATACGGATTCCCTGCAAATGCATCTATACATTGATATGGGGAATCTCCAAAACCAGTATGCCCCAAAGGAAGTATTTGCCAATATTTTAATGATGATTTTTTTATAAAGTCAACAAATTCATAAGCTTCTTTTCCTAATGTACCTATTCCAAATTTACCTGGTAGTGAAGATATGTGCATTAAAACTCCTGCACCTCTTAACATAAAAACTCCTCCTAATAACACTTTCTATATAAATATTTTTTCTAAGCTAATTAATCTAAAATATTAAGTACTTATTTTGTAATTTTTATGAGTTTTAGGTACATACTTCCTATGGCTTATTACTATTTTATTTCTTTACTTCACTAATGTTACAAATAATAATTTGTCCTCTTAGTAATATTATTATAATTATCATCCCAAAAATACTAATTTATTGAAAATTAATTAGTATTTTTAACATTATGTAGCATAAATTGTTGAAAAATAATTATCATCGTGATATACTTCTAATAATTATTGGTATATGGAGGAGTGTTCAATGGGTTTATATTCATTAATTGAAAAGAAAAAAAGAGAACAAAAAAGAAAAGAAAAGAAAAAAATAGCAAAGGTTGCTACTTTTACAGCTATTGCTGGTGCTGCTTTAGGTTCAGCTGCTGGTGTACTATTTGCTCCAAAGTCAGGTAAAGAAACTAGAACTGATCTTGTAAACAAATCTGTAGAAGCAAAAGATAAAATAGTTGAAAAAAGCGCTATTGCTAAAGAAAATTTAAGCGCTAAGTATACTGAAGGAAAAAACAATATTAACTCTGCTAAAGAAAAAATATCAACATATTTAGCTAACAAGAAAAAGGGATCTTCTACAGAAGAAGTTACTGAAACAGAAGTAACTGAAACTATATCTGAAGAACAAGATCAAAATCTTTAGTAGGTAGCTGCATGTATATAGATTTAGGCACATTATTTTGGGGATTAGTAGGAATACTAGGTATCTTCACATTAGTTATTTTAATTATTACTCTTATTAGATTGATGAAATTAATATCTAATATTAATGATTTAATATCAAGTAATAAAGAAAATATAAACAAGCTATGTGATAACTTACCAGCAATTTCTGATAATGCTCTTGAATTAACAGATAATTTAAAAGATGTAAGTGAAGTTATTACTGAAACTACTGCTGATGCAATTGTAGCTAAAGAATCTTTTATGGATAATATTGAAACAATAAAAGATATCTTTAATATAATAATTTCTATATTTTCTAAAAACAAATAATAAGCATAAAGACTATCCTTATTGAGGATGTAAAATAATTTGTGTAAATTGTTTTATTAATATGTTTATATAACTGGAAATTTGCGTTTCCAGTTATATTTTTAATTTTTTTAGAAATACTAATACTAAGTATTATTATATTTTTAGTTTGCACTAAAAAAGTTAAGATATACCTAAA
>JAQXTC010000124.1 GCA_029219285.1 Clostridiaceae bacterium | reverse complement strand
AGTACCAATAAAAGCACAGTGTTTATCAGCTTCTAATGTAAAAGAAATATTTTTATACAAATCCTTATCAGGAAATGAGTAGGATAAATTATCAATTTTTATCATAAGTAGACCTCTCTTTAATAAATTTGATAGTGTTAGAGTACCATCTTTTTAAGATAACTTCAAGAAGACTCAAAAAAGCAATTAAGCAGCTAAAGACTCCATATTTTAGATAAGAATGTAGTTTTTAATTTTATGTGTACTAATTGCAAAAAACTTGGTATAATTTTCACCATAATAAAAATAAAAAAAGGGTGGAAAATAAATGAGAAAAGTAGTAGCTATCTTACTTACAGTTAGTTGTAGCTTATTTTTAATATCATGTGGCGCGAGCAATGATACTGTTAAGGAAGATGCGAAAAGAGAAGGAACTTTTATAGAAAAACTAGAGGATGGAACTGGCGAAATTTATAGTGATGGAGATAAGGGTGAAATTGCTGATTTACTTTTAAACTATAAATCCTTGGCTTTTGATGAGGGGTATGAATCAAAGATTGCAGAAATTATAGATATTAATGGGGCAAAGGAATTAAGCAAAGAAGTGATAGAAAAGGTTAATTCTAAAATGGAAGATTCTTTTGTCTTACTTAAAGATGGAGCAAGGGAAGAGTATATTAAAAATTATAAATTAGCTGTACTTTCGGGGATAAATAAAGCCTTATCAAGTACAAAAGTAAATAAATATGAATTTATTGATGATAACACTATAAAGATGAACATATCAGGTAAAGGAATAGATTGGGCAAGCTATAAAACTGTAGTGAATGATTATATTGATAAAAATATTGATGAATTAAATCCAGGTCCTGTGGGGCAAGAGGATATTATAAACTACGCTTTAGGTGTAAGAACTAAAGTAGTAAAAAGTCCAGGAGATTTTGGCGCTAAGCTTCATAGCTTTGATATGGATTTAGTGTTTGTATGTAAAAATGGAAAGTGGAAGCTTAACGATAAATCTCAAGAAGCTTATAAAGATAATATAATTTATTATGGTGAATAAATTATGAAAAAATACAAGAGGCAAATAGATGTAACTAATTCTCAGGAGGATTTTTTGGGTGAATAAGTTTGTAATGAAAAGTTGAGGCGTAATATGCTTTGACTTTCATTTTTTTTTTTTTAATTATTTTTAAAATATTCCATATTAAGAAAAAATATGATAAAATGTTCTTAGATTTAAGTTAGAAAAGGGGAGTAAATATGCCATATATATCTGTAGAAATTGGAAAGTTGAATAGAGAACAAAAAGAGGAATTAATTAAGAGAGTAACAGAGGTTGCATCTGAAGTAACACATGTACCTAGTGAATTTTTTCAAACTACTATAAAAGAATTACCTGATGAGAACTTTGGTATTGGTGGTAAAACTATAGATAAGATAAAGGCAGAGTATGCAAAAAAACAACGTTAATTTAGTGTAAGCTATTAATAGGGAATAATTCGCTTAAAAATACATTCACACATAATGGTTTATATGTGAAGAAGTGATTATATGTACAAAATATGTGAAAAACAACATATCTTGTGAAGTATAAGCAATAAATTATTGAAAGGATGTGAGCTCTTTTGAGACACAAACGAGGTAAAAACTCAGTACAGTTATAACAAATCTGTTGGCAGATTGTATTGAGATTAATAAAAGAATTTATTGCTAACAGGTAACTGTACTGAAAAATGATTTTAAAAATAAAATTGTAAAACAAGGAGTACGGTTATGGAAAGATTAAATAAGTATATAAATAATATTGAAAGAGTAGAATTTACTATAAATGATAGTTGCACAAGCAGATGTAAGCATTGTTCAGAAGGAGAGCTTGCAGGAAAGAATGTTTTAGATAAAGAAAAAGCAGCTAAGGTAATTAAGGATATTGCTTCTGTAAATGATGTTAAGTCAATAATGACTTTTGGTGGCGAAGCTCTTTTACGTCCTGAGGTTGTTTGTGAAATTCATAAGGCAGCCAAGGAATGTAATATTCCTTTAAGACAGATTATAACTAATGGTTATTTTTCAAAGGATTTAAATAGAATTAAGGAAGTGGCAATTTTACTTGAAGAAAGTGGCGTTAATGATATTTTACTTTCAGTAGATTGCTTCCATGAGGAGTGCATACCTTTTGAATATGTAGAGGCATTTGCGAAAGCATTACTTGAAAATTATACTGGTTCATTTCATGTACAACCTACTTGGGTAGTAAGTGAAGAGGATGATAACGAGTATAATAGAAAGACAAAAATATGTCTTGAAAGATTTTTAAAGCTGGGAATTAAAAGAAACAAGGGTGATGCTATTTTTCCAGAAGGAAATGCAGTTAAGTATTTAGGTCAATTCTTTATCAAGAAGCCTATAGATATGAACTTTAAGTGTGGACAAGCACTTTATACAACAAAGCTTGATTCATTAGATGAAATAATGATTGATTGTAATGGTGATGTTGTACCTTGTAATTTCCCAATAGGTAATATCTATGAGGATAATGTTTTAGATATTTTAAAGAGTTATAATCCTAATAAGAATATATTTACTAAAGCTTTACTAGAAGATGGAATTAGGGGATTAATTGCTGTTGCTAAGGAAAATGGCATTGAAATTGATATGGGGGATTGCTATTCACCATGTTCGGTTTGTAGGAAAATAAAAAATGAAATTAATAATTAAGAATTAAGAGGTAAGAATGAAGGATGAAATTCTTGCAGAATTTCTGAGAATTTATTAAAAAATCCTACGGGAATTTTTATTTGACGGCGGTGCTAAAGCATCGCCTAAATTTTGCTTTTCTGAGCGCAGTCGAAGAAAAGCTTCCACAACTGTTTAGCACAAACTATTAGTAATCCATTATAATCATTAAAAAGTAAGCCACACCTAATATAAATTAACTCTTATACACATAATAAATTGGAAATTAAAATGGGTGTAAGAGGAAGTGTAGAAGGTGATAAGTATAATGGA
>JAQXTC010000123.1 GCA_029219285.1 Clostridiaceae bacterium | reverse complement strand
ATGGGAGCTTTAAGTTAGCTGTGAAGTCTAAGAAAAATATTTTACCTATAGCAATAGTGGATTCTTATAAGGCTTTTGAGGAAAAGAATAGGGTTAAAGGGGTGCAGATTTCTGTTAGCATTGGCGAAGAGATTAATTGGCAGGAAGAAGGATTAAAGAAGACAAAAAAGATTTGTGAGAAAACAGAAGGTATTATTAATAAGCTACTTTGTAAGATGTGAACTGAAGTGGTAAAATAATAATAGCTTATTTAATTTCACATAGGTTGTGAATACATGGACATAAATTAGGGGGGAGAAGATGAAAAAAATATTTTATTTAATGAGACATGGACAAACATTATTTAATGTTAGAAGAAAAATACAAGGAGTTTGCGACTCTCCATTAACTAAACTAGGAAAGAAACAATGTGAAAAAGCGGGAGAATATTTTAAGGATATAGAAATAGATCATTATTATTCATCAACTTCAGAAAGAGCAAGTGATACTTTAGAAATTGTAACAGATTATAAAGTTCCATATACAAGGTTAAAAGGAATAAAAGAAATGAATTTTGGCGTTTTTGAAGGTGAAAGTGAGGATCTGTTTACACCTAATTTTGATTCTAATAGTGAATTTTTTGTACCATTTGGAGGTGAATCAATAGAGGATGTCACTAAAAGAATGGTAAACACTTGTACTGAAATAATGGAAAAGGAAGATCATGAAGTTGTATTAGCTGTTTCTCATGGTGTTGCATGTACTTATTTTCTTAATGTGTGGGCTGATGCAGCTAAAATTATCAAAAATGGTATGCCTAATTGTACTATTTTTAAATATGAATATGAGGATAAAAAGTTTAGACTTCTGGAAATTATAACACCTAATTTCGAATAGTTAATAAATATGTAAAAACTAGTTTATATTATAAACATATAGGAAAATATAGTGAATGAAGAGGTGTGTTTATGAAAAAACGTAGAATTATTTCATTAATAGCTACAATGTTTATTTTTGCTAGTGTAAGTTTTGGTTGCAATACTAAGGAAAGTAAAGTGGAAAAGGAATCTACTTCTAATAGTACAGAATCAAATAATAAAGAGTTAAATAGTTGGGATTCTAATTCTAATAAAAATGAAAATAATAGTAGTGCTAATAATACTGAAAATAAGGCAACTAAGGAGAAATCTAATGGATTCTTTGGAAAATGGCAGATATCAAAAAATATAGCTAATAATCAAGTAACTGCGCTTTCAAGTGAAACAATTTCAAGGATAGAAGGAACTTTGGTAGAGGTAAATTCCAATAGTATTTCATATCCTAATAGAACATACTCTAATGTAACTTATAGTAATGGTAGCACTACAGCTAAAGAGTTTGAAGCTAATTGGAAAGGCGTTACTTTCGATAAGCTAGGAATAAAAACAGATTCTGCAAAAACTATGACTGTAGAAAATTATGAAGGTGCTGAAAATGATAATGATGAACTTGGTGGAATTAGTGGAGCTACATTGTACGAGAAGGATAATAATACTATGATTTTAGCTATAGGTGGATGTTTCTTTGAATTACATAGACAATAGTCTTCTTAGCTTTTATAATATATAAAGATAAAAAGTTTAAAATTCAAATGAATAATAGATGAGGGAATTATAGATGACAACAGAATTAGAAAAGTACTATGGAAAGTTTTGTGAGGATAAAAGATTAACTAGAAGACATGGGAATGTAGAGTATGTAACATCTATGAAGTATATACATGAGTATCTTGGAGAAGATAAAAGTGCAAAGCTTTTAGATGTAGGAGCAGGAACAGGAAGATATTCTGTAGCTCTTGCTAATGAAGGATATGATGTTACAGCAGTTGAACTTGTAAAACATAATCTTGGTACACTGAAGGCCAAGGGGAGTAGTGCAAAGGCTTATCAAGGCAATGCCATGGATTTATCAAGATTTAAGGATAATACCTTTGATGTAACACTTGTATTTGGACCAATGTATCATTTGTTTTCTATGGAAGATAAGGCTAAGGCTTTAAGTGAAGCTAAAAGAGTAACAAAGGTTGGCGGAACCATTCTTGTAGCGTATTGTATGAATGAGTTTAGTGTAATTACATATGGATTTAAGCAAAACAACATTAAGGAATGTATGAAGAAAGGTATGCTTACTAAGGATTTTCAAACTGTTACAAGTGAAGAGGATCTATTCAGTTATGTAAGAATTGAAGATATTAGAGAAGTGGCTGAAAGAGTAGGATTAAAGAGAATTAAGTTGGTTTCAGCAGATGGGCCAGCAGATTATTTGAGACCAGTTTTAAATGTTATGGATGAAGAAACATATCAATTATTTATTGATTATCATTTAGCTACTTGTGAAAGAGAGGAATTACTTGGAGCTAGTGCTCATACTCTTGATATTTTAAGAAAAGAAGAATAAATTAAGGTATAAAATGTATAAAAGGTAAGGTAATGTATAATTATGAGAAAAATAATATGAAAGTTACTTATGTAGAATATTGCAGTGAAGTTTCAAGCCATCCCAACTATGAAGATGTACTTAATGCTTTGAAATAAATTTCAAAGTTACATAGTTTTAAAACTTTTAATAGGTGTACTTAATAAAAAATACATCTCTATTTGATTTTAGAATCAAAAATAGTTCAGAAAAGAAATTGATAAACATTAAAAAACTAAATGAAGTAGGATTATATTATAGGGGGGATAAGAATGAATTATAAAGTTGTTGACTTAAATACATACTATAGGAAAGGAGTGTTTCATCATTTTTCTAAGGATTGTAAATGCTCAGTATCAATAACTAATAAAATTGATGTTACTGAACTGTATGAATATTCGAAGAAAACAGGTACAAAATTTTATATTAATGTTTTATATTTAATTTCTAAAGTTCTTAATTCAAGAGAAGATTACAAAATGGCGTATTTATATAAAGAAAATAAAGTAATAGTTTATGATGAAATAAATCCCACACAATATATTTTCCATGAAGATACAGAAACCTGTACACCAGTGTATACAAAATATTATGAAGATTATAAAACATTCTATAAAGAATGCTCTAAGGATATTGAAAAGGCTAAAGAGACAAGGGAGTATGGTCTTGATTCAGAAAATCATCCTAATTGGTTTGATGCTTCATATATTTCATGGTTATCATATGATTCATTAAATGTTGAATTACCGGATGGATATCTTTATTTTATGCCTATTATTAACTGGGGCAAATTTAATAAAGAAGATAATAAATTAATGATGCCAGTAACAGTAAGAATGAATCATGCAGTTGCTGATGGGTATCTTGTATCGAAAGTATTTTTATTATTACAAGATGAGATAGATAAAATAGCAAGTGCAAATTATTAAATAAATAAAAATAATGGGATAAAAATAAAATAAGGTAAAAAATAACGTCGAAAATTGACAGTTAAACATAATTTTGCTGTGTATATTTATATTAATAAAACTATATTATATAATTACTATAAAATGAAATTAATCAAATGGTATAATTAAACATAGAATAGAGAGGCGATACTAAAGATGAATGAAAAATTAAAACAAATAACTGAGTTTATTCCAATTGTTCAAAAATTAACACATTCGAAAGCATTAATAGGAGTTTGGAACGCTGAAGGTGTGGTTGAGGCATTTTTCCCATCAAAGGAAATAGAGGTCGATTTACCGATCGGATTCAAAGTTGAAAATAAGAATGATAAAATGTATGAGGCAATTAGAACTGGAAAAGTTCAGTACAGTAAATTATCAAAAGAAATGTATGGTCAAGCTGTTGAAGGAACATTGACACCTATTTTTGAAGGAAGAGAAGTGGTTGGAGTTATTTCTTATGTTTATTCAACTGAAAAGAAAGAAGAAATAATAAGCAATGTAAATACACTTTCAGAATCTATAGCAGATACAGATAAGTCAATAGAAGGCATTTCAGAAGGAACAAAAAATCTTTCAACTAATATGACAAAAGTAAAAGAACTAACAGAGCAAGTAAATGCAAAATTAGAAGAAGCTGTTGAAGTTATTGAAGAAATAAAACAAAATGCTAAATTATCAAATATCCTAGCATTAAATGCATCAATTGAATCAGCAAGAGCAGGAGAAGCAGGCAAAGGATTTGCAGTAGTTTCAGATGAAATGAGAAAATTCTCTAAGGCAAGTGGAGAGGCGTCAGAAAAGATTAATTTAACATTAACAGACATAGCTGCAGCATTAGAAAGTATGAATAAGAGCATTGAGGCTTCAACAGAAATAGCAGAAGAACAAACTAATGCAGTTTCAGAATTAAATCAAGTATTTGAAACGGTAATTTCAACATCAAAAAAGGTTGGAGAAATCTGTAAGATGGAAATTGATTTATAAATGTTAAATAGGGTGATAGGTACATATAGAGTACCTGTCACTATTTTTTTTAGCGAGAAGAAATTTGAAAGAATTGCCTGGGAAATATTGGATATGGTATAATATAGCTAATATTATAAGGATGTGATATTAATATGAGCAAAAATATAGATGAAGAAGAAAAAAGAAAAAGAAAAGAAGAAATAAAAAAATTAAATGAGCCACCTAAATTAACTGTATTAGAAGAAGTAGGAAATGCAATTACTCATGGTGTTGGAGCATTATTAGCAATAGCAGGATTTGTTTTACTTTTATTGAAATCAGATACAGGTATGAAGGTACTTGCATCATGTTTTTATGGAATAAGTTTATTTTTCTTAATGTTAATGAGTTGCCTTTATCATTCTTTCAAAAGTGGTTTAACTGTAAAAAGATTATGGAGAAGATTTGATTATTCATCAATATATCTATTGATTGGAGGAACATTTGCACCTTTATATTTAGTGTATTGGGGCAATGCTTTAGGAATAACAATATTCTGTGTTGATTGGGCATTAATAATATTAGGAATTACGATAATGGGTATATTTGGACCGGGGAAAATGCCCTGGATTCATTTCACATTATATTTTACAATTGGTTGGAGTGGAGTTGTGTTACTTCCTGATTTATTTAAAAATAATATGCTGCTTTTATATTCAATACTAATAGGAGGCATTGTGTATACAATTGGAATGATACCATTTGCTAAAGATAAAAAGTATAATCACTTTATTTGGCATTTTTTTGTTCTTGTGGGGGCAATAATTCATTGGATTGGAATTTACTTTTTTGTTTATTAAATAGAACGGAAACTAATACTTTAATATTATTTTCCGAAGTTATTACTAAAAGTTTATAATATATTTACAAAAAACAGGAAAAAAGTCCTGATATATTTTGGCAATTATGTAATATAATAAGAATAGCGACAAAAAAGTGGGGTTTAAAGTATGAGGAAGGAATGGACTAAAGAATATAAGGCTGAAATTGGAAAAAGGTATTTAATAAATAGAGGAATTCCTAGTAAGGATGATTTAAAAGAGTTAAATATTCAACAACTTGCATTTCTAATTCAATCAGCTCATCATTTTCATGAACAAAAATTATTTTTTAAAGATGACTTTATTGAAAAAGCTAATGTGTTTAAAGAGAACATAATAGATAAAATTAGAGATATAGATTATTTGTATATATTATATTCAAGAATAACTGGATATCCTTTTATTTTGCCTAATAATGATTATGTACTTATCTATTCCAAAGAAAAATATGCCAATGAAGCTAAGGAAAATTATAAAAAGCAAAATATAATTGTTGACGTAAAGAAGATTAATAATAAAAATATAATTAAACTTTTTACTGAGCTTTATCGTATAGGCGGAGAAAAAATAGTTATAGATATGTGTGATGGCATATACGGGTATACATTTAATAGGTCAGAAATTTTAGATAAACCTGATTATAGAATGTGTTCGAATATAAACATGCCTTTTTATAATCCAGAGTTGCAAAAACTTATGCTTGTTTATAAAGAGTCATTAAAATATAAAAATTTAATGAAGGATCTTAATTATGTAAGAACTATCTCAGATAAACTTATAATAAAAATATTAGAATCTAAATTTTTAATACCTATAAAGATAGATAAGCAAATTGAAAACATAAGGGAAAAAACAAGCACATGGAATAAAAATAAAATAAATAATATATATGCGATACTTCAAGATAAAAAGACCCTTAAATTGACGCCAATTTTTACTGATTGGGAAGAGTTTATGAAACTTTATGATTTAGACAGTTGGAATGGAAAAGTTGTTACGTATAAGGAAGCATTCGCCATAGCTGATGAAGGTGGTGTTATAATTAATGCCAAAGGTGCAGCAATTAAAGTGGATGTTTTACAAAAGCAATGCATAATTGCAGATTAGATTTAAAGTAGTGTTTAGTGACAGGTATAGAATTGGGACCTGTCACTTTTTATATTTACAAAATAAAATTGTTTAATAAAAATATTAAACAATAGATTGAAGTAATTCCATCATTTCATCTGTATTTTTACTGTGTCTAATTCCTTTTAATAATTTTTGATTAAAGTTGAATTTAGCCTTTGTTGTATCTATTACTGCTTTATTTGTAAATAGTGGACTAGCTGGTGAATTAACTTTAGTTGTTACTCTTTTTTTATGATTACCAACGCATTTTGGCACTGGTACCTTATAAAGAAAAGTTTTTTCACCTTTTTCATTTACTCTATATACATTGTAATAAACATTGTTTCCATTATCTTCTTTGATTTTTAAAATGTATGTCTTTTTATCTTCTTCTTCTTCCTTTTTAGTTGCGTTAGTTAAATTATTATCTGAACTACAAGCAGTATCATCAGTTGGTTTTGTTTGCACTTTATTATCATTTGCTTTACATTCCTTTGCTTTTTTTAAATAAGGATTATATTGAGCTATAAAATCTAAAGGTCTATTTATTATTGAACTCACTTCTTCACCTCCTATAACATTTAATTTTATATACATAATTATTATCGATTCAAAGTGATAAATATTTACATATATTGAATAAAATTCATAATGTTCATTACATGCACATTATTATATATAACAAGAACTTTAGTAGAGATATCGTGAATAAAAACGAAAAAAAGAAAAATTTTAGATAAATCTATTTAGATAAATAAAGTTGGAAGTCAATAATGAATTTAAATTAAAAAATATGTAAAAATATATGATACAATATGCATAAATGGGAAAAATTTCATAGGAGGTGGGAGGCTATATTTTTATAAATAAAGATATAGTTAATAAGTATGAGGAAAATAAAAATAAGAGATATTGAAATAGTTCATGGTAAAAACCTTATTACTAATGAATATTACTATGAACATTTTAAAAAGCAAGGTAAGGATGTAAAACATTTTTTTGAAGATATTATGGGAAGAGAAAAAAGATATGTAATTGATCCAGAAACTGAAAATTCATTAACTATGGCTATTGATGCTGCAAAAGCTGTATTAAAGAAATCTAATCTAAAGGGTAAAGATATAGATATGATTGTATATTCTGGAACACTAGCAGAATATGCAACCCCAATTTCATGCATATTCATTCATAAAGCCATTGAAGGAAAAGAAAAATGCTTTTGTCATGATATGAATGCTAATTGTATTGGTATGACATATGGATTAGATATGGTAAGTAGATACATGGAAACTAATCCAGATATAAAAAAAGCTCTACTTATTGGAAGTGATAATATGTCCCTTGAAGCAAGTCCTGATAATGAGCAGACATATGGACAATTTGCAGATGTTGCATGTGCAGTAGTATGCGAAAGAACAGAAGAGGATTGCGGGGTTTTAGATACTATAATTAATGTTAAGTCAGACTACACAGACTTTGTAAGATTTCCAGCTTGTGGTTTCGCTCATATTTACGATGCATCAAAAGAAGAAATCTATTCAACATTAAATTCTTCAGGTAGATGGTGGATGAATCCAGCAGTTAATAATATGAATTCATTGTTGGATAAAAATAGATTAACTAAAGATGATGTTTCAATGTTTTGTTTAACTCAAATTGCATATAAAAATATTGAATTATTCAGAGAAAAACTTGAGATTAATGAAGATAAAAGTTATTACGTAGGTAGAAAATATGGATATACTGGAACTTCAAGTCCGTTTTTAGTTCTCTATGAAGGAATAAAAAGTGGACAAATTAAGAGAGGAAGTTATGTTATGTTCTTTACCGTAGCAGGTGGAGGAATGCATATTACAGAATTGATTAAATATTAATTGGAGGGAAGTGTATATATGGAATTAAGAGATGAGACTGTAGGATATTATACAACAAGAGTATTTACAGAAAATGCAGAAAAAGAAGCATTGGTATATGTAGAAGATGGAAGAAGATTCAGTTATAGAAAATTGCAGCAACAAGTTGATATGGTTGCAAAAAGCTTCATATCTATTGGCATAAAAAAAGGAGAACATGTAGCTCTAGTTTCATGTAATTCACCAGAATGGATTATAACTTTTTTAGCTTGTCTAAAAGTAGGAGCTGTTTGTGTTTGTATAAATTATTTATCAACTCAAGAAGAAATAGATTACATGCTTAGACAGTCAGAAGCTACAATACTTATTGTAAGTGAAAAGGATATGATAGAAAAAGTTGATGTAGAACAGTTTAACTATTTAAAACTTACATTAAAAATTAAAACATTATTTAATTTAGCATTTGTTATGAATGAAGTACACAGAATATCAGATGAGGAACTACAAGTAGTTGCAGATAAAGTTATTCCAGCAGATATAGCGGTAATTTTGTACACATCAGGTACAACAGGTAATCCTAAAGGTATTTTATATAATCATAAAGCAATACTAAATGGACCAATTTCACATATTGATAATTTTGGATATACACCTAAAGATAACATATTGGCAGCACTTCCTTTAAACCATATTTTAGGGGGATTATATACAGTTTTTATGGGGTTATATGCTGGATGCAAAGTTGTATTAATGAAGAATTTTAAAACTTCTGTTGCTCTGAAAGCCATTGAAGAAGAAAGATGTACTGGATTTCATGGTGTTCCAACTATGTATCAGTACTTAATTAATAAATCTGAAGGACATGATTTTTCTAGCCTTAGAGTAGGCATGATTTCAGGGGGAATATCTTCACCAACTTTGCTAGAAGAAGTTATGGACAAGCTTCATGTAACACAACTTAATAATACATTTGGACAAACTGAAACTCTTGGGGTTACACAAACAGCAGTGTATGAAAAATCTAAAATAAGAAAAGATAGAGTAGGAAAGCCTGTAGAATACGTAGAGATTAAGATTTGTGATCCTGATTCACTTGAGGAGTTACCTAGAAATGTTGAAGGCGAATTATGGGTTAAGAGTCCATATACAATGATGGGATATTATAAAAATTATATAGCAAATAAAAATACAATAGTAAATGGATGGATACGTACAGGGGATGTAGCTTTCATAGATGAAGATGGGTTTGTATCTATAAAGGGAAGAATTAAAGATTTGATAATAAGGGGTGGAGAAAATATTTCACCATCAGAAATAGAACATTGTTTACTTAAATTGCCTAAAATTGAAAATGCCATAATTGTTGGTGTCCCAGACAAACTTTTAGGTGAAGAAATATTTGCCTTTATAAAACCAAAAGACAATACAATTTTGACGAAGGAAGAGATCTTAGAATTTTTAGTAGGAAAGATAGCAAAATATAAGTATCCTAAATATATAGAATTTATTAATACATTTCCTTTAACTTCAACAGGTAAAATTAAAAGGAATATATTGCAGAAAAGAGCATGTCAAAAAGTCGAAAGTGATGTTTTAACTGAGGTCGCAATGAATTAAAAATATTCAAAAGAATATTCGTCAAATAAAGACGAATGTGGTAAAATATGATAAGATAAATTAATATAAAAAAAGGATGGGGAACGAAAAATGAGAGAGAAAAAATTCGAAAAAGAAATATTTAACTATGTATATGACTTATTGCCATGCTTTGACGTATTATTTGATGGTCAAGCAAACTTTGCAATAACTGATACTGAAAAATATTTGTATACTAAAGAATCGGAACTACTAAAGATGCCATATAAGCCAGGAATAGAATTAAATAATACACCTAAAGAAGTAATAAGAAATAGAAAAAGTATTGTAGTCGATGTACCTAAGAGCGTAATTCCTACAGGAGCCAAGAGTTATATGTTTCCATTATATGAAGACGATGAAGTTGTTGGAACATTATTAATTGGTGTTTCACTAGAAACAAGATACAAAATAGATGAGATAATTAAAAAACTTACTGAATCAATGGAACAAATGTCATTAGCAATGAAAGAAGTTTCTTCAGGTGTACAAGACCTAGCTACGATGAATAATGATCTTTTATCAAAGACAAATGAAACAACTACAAGAGCTAAAGATACTAATGAAATAGTTGGAATTATTCAAGGAATTTCGTCGCAAACAAATCTTCTAGGTTTAAATGCATCAATTGAAGCTGCAAGAGCTGGAGAGTCAGGAAGGGGTTTCTCAGTAGTTGCAGAAGAGATAAGAAAGTTATCTAACACTTCAAAAGAGTCTATAAATAAAATTGATTCAATCATAAAAGAGATATCAACAGCTATTACATCAATTGATCAAGGGTTAGCAAGGATCAATGGAGTTTCACAAAATCAATCTGCAGCAATTGAAGAACTTACAGCATCACTTGATGAAATTAACGATACAGTTAAAGAATTAAATGCTTTAGCGGCTAAAGTTTGATTGTAGGATAGTTTTTTTTTCAAAAAAGGTGACAGGTACACATTATGTACCTGTCACCTTTTTTGTGTGTTTTATACATTTTATATTCATTATACGCAGATAAAAGTTAAAAATAATGAATAAAGTTTTAAAAATATTCATAAAAGCGAATAATACGAATTATTTCAAGTATACAAGTAAAAAACATTCATATATTAAATAATTGACAGGATAACAGAGTAGAACTAAAATTGTAATGCAATGGAATATAATCAATTAATTTGTAATAAATTGTTTAATAATAATTAAGGTACGTAGCGAAATGTTATCGTTAACAATAACAGTTGATTATCAATATAACATAAAAATATAAATTATTATGTATAAAAAGGATTAAGAGAAATTATGATAAAAGTAGCAATAATAGATAATGGGATTAATAGCGAAAGGTTTAATGTAGAAAATGATATTGAAATAACCCCTGAGTTAAAAATTAGAAATGTTGATAAAAATGTTATTACTATGTTTACACATGGTACTATGTGTGCTTATGTAATAAAAAAGTATTATGATGATGTAGTTTTTAGTAGTATAAAAATTTTTGATGAAAATAATAAGACAAGCACCAAACAAGTAATAAAAGCAATTGAATGGTGTATAGATAATGATATAAAAGTTATAAACATGAGTATTGGTACTAGCAACTACAAAGAGTTTCGAGAGCTTAATGGTATTGTTGAAAAAGCAAAAGAGAAAGGATGTATTATAATTGCTGCATGTTGTTGTGAAAATATAGTAACATATCCTGCTTCGTTAAAAAGTGTTATTGGAGTAAAAGCAAGCATGCTGTTTAGAGAAGGAGAATACATTTATGATGTTGCTTCCCTTGATGGTATAGAAATAACAGCTTGTAGCAAACATAAACTTCCTTATAAGAAATTAAAAAATAGTTGTGAAAATTATTATGCAACTCCCATGATAACAGCAAAGGTTTGCGAGATAGTAAGTAAAAATCCTCAAATTAAGATTGAGGAAGTTAAACATTTATTATATAAAAAATCAATTAATTATCTTAACATTGAAAATGTTGAAAATAGTGAAAAACCATTAAATATTTCTTTAGCAGAAAATTTTTTTAGGAGTATTTCCATTAAATGTGAAATTGATGTACCCTTAGTAATATTCATCGCTAAAGAAGAAAAAACTGTAAATATGGCATTACATATTTTGAAATATTATTTTAGGAGTGAATATAATTTTTCATTGCCACTAGCAACAAATTATAATTCTAATTTAGGTGGAATTATTTATGTTCCTTTTTATAATTATGAAAGTATTAGTGAAATAAAACATAAACTTGAAAAGATATATGGTATCTATGATTGTGATTTGATGATATTAGGTATGACGGAAAGTGATTATTCAGGAAGTATTGAAAATTTAAAAGCTAAATTAGAAACCGACTTAGTTTTCCAAATAGATTATAATAGTATAAACGGATTATATGAAATGGTAAAAAACAGTATTGAAAATTCATTAAAATGAAAAACACGAAGGTTATTTGCTAAAAATATGATAATGTTTACTAAAAAGTAGTTATTTATTTTGATTTTTATGTATAATATTAGATAATACTAAAAGTCATTGCAGAGGAGGAAGTTATATGTTCGCACTTAAAGTAAAAGATGAAGATATAATAATGGAAGTAACTGCTAACAAGGAATTAACTAAGAATGAAGTAGACAATAAAGGTGTAAAAAGTACATTAAGTGAGACTAATTCAAAACAGATAAGTTTAATCTTATGTGTAGATACTTTACATATAGTATATAAGGGACAAGCTTCGGGAGAAATTATAAATAGTGAAGAAATAAAAATTGAGAATATGAATGACTTTTTGATATCAGAAAAAGAAGGACAAGAAATTATACAAATAAAAACAGAAAACAAAGATTTTATGTTTATAAAAGACAAGAGTAAAGGTGATAATTCAGCATTAGATATGTCAAAAATTATTAATGATATATTATATATAATTAATAATTAATTATATATTTAGATAAAATATTAGGCTTATATCTAAGATATACTTAGATATAGGCCTTTTTATATTTATTTAATTTCTTTATTTCTAAATAAAATAGCACCAATAAGTAAAACAGCAATTGTTGGTATTAGCCATCCAAAACCCGCTGATGATAATGGAAGAAAGCTTAAATCAACACCTGGTATTACAAATAATAATGAGCAAAGTAGTGAAGTGTAAACTGAAAGTCTGATTGCTCTAATATCGATAAATTTAGTAAGGAAAGCAGTTACCATTATTGTAATAGAAACTGGATATAAAAGGTTAAGTATAGGGGCTGAATAAACTACGATTTTATCAACTCCAAGTAATGCTACACAAAAGCTTACTATTGATATTATAATAGCATTAAATTTATATTTTAACTTACCTTTACTAATTGTTTCAAAGAAATCTGAACCAGCAGTAATAAGACCAATTGATGTTGACAAACATGCTAATCCCATCGAGAAACCAATTACTATAGGACCTATTTGACCTAGTACACTTCTTGAAATTAAAGATAAAAGTTCAGTTTTACTAATTCCTTCAGGTGCGAAAGTACTTGTTTGAGCACCTAAATACATTAGTCCACCGTAGACAAATGCAAGACCAATAACTGCTACAATACTTGATTTTATAAGCATAGTAGTCATTTCTTCTTTCTTGTAACCTTTATCTTTAATAGATGATGTTATTATTGCTGCAAAAAGTAATGCGGCAATAGCATCCATTGTTTGATAGCCCTCTAAAAGAGAAGTTGAAAAAACATCGGTTGTTTCAACAGTAGGAATAGTGCCTACTGGCATAAAAAATCCTTTAATTATTATAGCTACTAAAAGTAATAATAATGCTGGTGTTAAATACTTACCTATAGTATCAATTATTGAAGATCTCTTTAATACAAAATAGATATTAATTAAGAAGTACAGTAAAATTACAATAATAGCAGGTACTTTTGGGAAAAATGGATTAATTGTAACTTCAAAAGTAGTAGCGGCTGTTCTTGGTACTGCTAAAAGAGGTCCAATTGCTAAGAATAGGACAGTCGTAAAAACACTGGCAAATCTTTTATTGATTTTTTCTCCAATGCTTTCAAAAGTTCCGTCACCCCTTGAGCAAGCAAGTATTGCCAGAAGAGGAAGACCTACTCCAGTAATTAAGAAACCAAGCATTCCCAAACCAAATTCAGATCCTTGTTGCATTCCAAGGTATCCAGGGAAAATAAGATTACCTGCTCCAAAGAACATAGAAAACAAGGCAAAACCAATAACTATTGCATCTTTGGTTGTTTTTTTCATATTAAAATCATTCCTTTATCATTTGTTATTTTTTAACTGTTATTTTTACTTTTTTGCGACACAATAAACTTATTTTAACATGAAATTATAAGAAATTACAGAGAATTTTTAATAATTACTTAATTAACAAGAAAAGCAGAAGAACTTATACTCATCTATTTTTCTTGATATATATATAGTATTACAAAATTAAATTATTTTAGCTTTATAGATTTTACCATGGTCCTAATTCCAAAGTAAAGGACATTTACTTTACTATATGTTGAAAATTATTTCAAGATTATTAAAATATGGAAACAAGAAAATGTAACTTTGAATCAATAATATAAATATAAAAAAGAAAATATATATTGTTTAAGTGTAATAATGTTGAACGTTGAATGCAAAACTAACTTCCGTTTTTACTAAAACCTTGTATTTGCAAGAGTAAAGTCAGTTTTTTATCTAA
>JAQXTC010000122.1 GCA_029219285.1 Clostridiaceae bacterium | reverse complement strand
CTATAACCAACTTTAATTCCATAAAGTTCATTACATTCAGAAACAAAGTCTGCAATTTTAATTAAAAGTTTTTTTAAATTCTTAGTTACAGCACCTTTCCATACAAATGTATATTTATTTGAGCTAGCTTCTATTTTTGTGCCATCAATAAATATAGCTTCTCCCGAAATTTCACCTATGTCATAGAGAAAGTTACTTACTTCACTAAGAATACGCGTAGCACAAGGTGCGAAGTGCAAACTTCTAAATCTTGCAAATGTTGAATGATCAGGAACTTTTGAACCTGCTAATAAATACATAAAATTAATATCTCTATAACAAGCTTTTTCTATATCTCTTGATGAATAAAGCTTATTCATATATCCATATAACATGATTTTTAATAACTTTCGTGGCGAAATCTGATTTTCCTTTACTTTGGAATAAGTCATATATAAATCTGATAAATCCATCTCCTCAATAAATTGACTTAGTAAACGCACTGAATCATTACTTGGAATCATATATTCTAAATTTAATGGCAATTTTAATTGATAAAATCTACAATTAATTGTATAATCTTTGTGTAAAATATTGTATTTATTCATATGAATATTTTACCATAAATCCTATTCTCTTTGAGTTTAGGATTTATTTTTTTGCATTAAAAAAGAGCCGCTACACAACTAATTTTAAATTAGTTGTGCGACAGCCCCTTTTCTATTAATCTACTTCTATTAATATATTATCATTTGTATTTAAAGGCATAAATTTAATACTTTTCATCTGAAAATCTTCATTTGAATTATCAAATTGGCAGCAAAATTCTCTAGCCCCATCATTTTCAGTCTCACATGTTTGTCTTTTATGCTCCACGCCATTATTATCTACTAACTTAGCATTAAGAATAGGATTATCTTCTATATTTTTAGTGTCAATATTAGATTCTGTATTACCAAATACATAAATACATAAAGGAGTTATTACTATTCTATTTATAGTTACATCTCCTACTTGCTTATTTACACTGACTTCTTTAATTTTACCATTTAACTTATCTTTAGATAACGGAATGTCTATATTACCAACAAACATTGCATCATTAATTTCACAATTAAGTTTTGCGCCTTCTTCTATTTTCTTTCCCATAAGATTTATTGCATCATCACTGAATATATTAATATCAAAATCGATACTACCAATAATGCACCCTTCATCACCCAAATATTCACCACCATTACTTGAGAAAGAAATTTTTTCACCATCAATTTTAGTATTCAAACTCGTTGCTAACTTAAAATGTTTAACAGCATCAACAGTATCACTTTCTGTTGATTCTACTTTATAGTTTAATCTAAGTTTATATCCATCATAATTTGTATCTATAAAAGTTAATTTTATTCCATTGTATTCCTTAGACAAATTTAATTCTGTTGAATAATCATTATATTTTTTTCCGAAATCAAATATTTGATATACATATTCTTTTAAACTCATTCCTTGAGCATTAGCTGTAATGTTCACCCCTAAAAAACATAATGCAAATGATGCTACTGCAACAACTACTGCTTTATTCTTCTTTTTCTTATACTTTAAACTATTTAGTGCATCATCAATACATCTATTTATGTTATCTGGAATCACTTCATTTTCTTTCAATAATCTACTTCGTATTTCCTCATCAAACTTAACATTATTCATTATTAACATCCTCCCTATAATCACTTTTTAATAATTGAAATAACTTATTTCTTGCTCTTACTAATCTAGTTCTTACAGTAGTCTCATTTATATTTAATAACTTAGCAATTTCCTTTTGTGGCATATCTTCAAAATAATATAATATAACAACTTGTCTTAAGTTATCATCTAAAGAATTTATTGCTCTGGTCAAATCAATATCTTTATAATTATCTTCATATTTACCAGTTATCGTGCTCTCCTCTAGATATACTACCTTTTTGTTTTTTCTACTTATGCTATTACATTCATTTATAAGAATTCTAATTAACCAAGTTTTAAAATACCCGCTTTTCTTTAAAGTATTTATGCCTTCATAAGCTTTTAAAATAGTATTTTGAATAGCATCTTCAACTTGATCATCCCTTCCCAGAATTCCTTTAGAAACCCTATAAAGAGAAAGTCTATTATCATTTATCAAATCCACAAAAGCATTTTTATCCCCTCTTATTGCCAGCTTAACTTTTGTGTTTTTCAGAAAGTTCATTTATATCACCCCTTTATACCTATTAGCTACGTAACTACTTATTAGATGTTTTATAATGCTAAAATGTTCTAAAAAATAGGAATAGTAATTCTAAAATTACTATTCCTTAGTTCCATACGATTATTTTATAACAGTTATTTCTTTACTTACAGAATTCAATACTTCTGCGCCATCCTTCTTAACCATTACTAAATCTTCTATTCTAACTCCAATATTACCTGAAAGATATATACCTGGTTCAACTGAGAATATCATGCCTTCTTTAACCTCTTCATCATTAACTGCACTAACATCTCCAAAATCATGAGTTTCTATACCTATACTATGTCCAGTTCTATGAGTAAAATATTCTCCATAGCCTGCTTCTTCAATATAGCTTCTTGCCGCCTTATCTATTTCAGAGAATTTTACACCTTCTTTAACAGCTGCAATTCCTCTTAGATTTGCATTCTTTACTATTTCATAAATTCTCTTATGTTCTTCACTTGGTTCCTCCCCAAAGAAAACAGTTCTAGTCATATCAGAGCAATAATTATTATAGCGACCACCAATATCTATTACTATACTTTGACCTTTCTTAAGAACAGAATCGTCAGTTTCATGGTGCGGATCTGCTCCATTGGGACTAAATGCTACTATTGGTGAAAAAGAAAAACCTGAACAGCCTTCTGCTGCGTATAACTCACTTAAAAGATTAGCGCATTCTCTTTCAGTCATTCCTTCTTTTAATCTACTACAAAAGGCTTTCATGACATTATCATTCTTCTTAGATGCAATTCTCATAAGTTCACGTTCTTCTTCATCTTTAATCATTCTAAGCCTATCTATAATTGGCGAAGCATTAACAAAGTTCTTTGCTGCATTCTTTTCCATCAATGAAATCAAGAAATGTGCTGGCCAATTTTTGTCTACTCCTAAAACTTCATTTGCATCTATGTACTTACTTAAAATTTCAATAGAGTCATCTGTATCTTCATACCATACTAATTCAACATCTAAATCTTCATTTACAGTAAATAATTTATTAACTATAAACTTATGCTCTCCATTGCTCTTTATTAATAATGTAACTAATCTTTCTCCTGGCTCAATCCACTTACCAGTTAAATAAAATATAGCTGCTGGTGCAGAAACAAGAATTTGCTTTAAATTTCTTTTATTCATTTCATCTAAAACTCTATTTACTCTACTACTTTTCATAACGACACTCCTTCTCGCCTCAAATTTTCTGTTAAATCAATTAATATTTTCTTATATTTTAGAAAAATTTTTTTAATTTAATCACTCTTTTATCTTACCTCAGAATGGGAATAATATCTATAAGCTTTGTGTTATAATTAATCTATATAAGTGTGTTGGAGGATGATAAAAAAATGAGAGTAGCAATAATATCAGATATACATGGTAACTTATATGCACTAATGAAAGTCTTAGAAGATATAGAAGATCAAAAAGCTGATTGTACCATTTGTTTAGGCGATTTAACTGGATATGGTCCACACCCAAACGAAGTAATATCATTAATAAGAAGAAAAAATATATTATGTTTAAAAGGTAATTATGATGCTTCCGTAGTTGATGAAAGTTATACTTACATAAGAGAAACATCTACCAATTCATTTTCACTTCCTTGGACTGTTAATGAATTACGAGCATCAAATAAATTTTATTTAGACAGCCTCCCAAAAACTATGACTTTAGAATTTGAAGGCAAAAAAATTAAATTTGTTCATGGAAGCCCTAATGCTATCAATGAATACTTACTTGAAAAAGAAGAAAACACTGCCAAAGTTATGGAAAACTTAGATGAAGATGTTTTAGTATGTGCTCATACTCACATTCCTTCTATAAAGGAATTTGGAACTAAATTATTTATTAATGATGGAAGTGTTGGTAAACCAAAAATAGGTACTCCAGATGCAACATATTGTTTATTGGATATTGATAATGGCAAAGTTAATGCTTCAATAAGGCACGTCTCATATGAATATCATAGAATTATTAAAGATATGCAAATGTTAGACTTTCCTTCTAGTTTAGTAAGAAGTCTTGAATCAGGTATAGAATAAACACAAAGGCTGTATCATTTTAATTGATACAGCCTTTATTTTAGTAAGTTCTTAGCCAGCCCATTACCCTACCTCTAGTTAAAATTTCATCTCTAAATTGTCTATTAGATATACCTCGAACTAACTTTCCTCTAGTTAAATTATCCTTTTCGCATTCAAT
>JAQXTC010000121.1 GCA_029219285.1 Clostridiaceae bacterium | reverse complement strand
ACCCTTAACAGTTATATCTATAGCTTTTTGCATTTCAGCTATTTCTTCCTTAGATTTAACTAATCTTAATGGTATTATCTTTGGAAATACATTCTTAACTACAACTTGAGGATATTTTTCTTTAATAGTTCTTACGAAATCATTTGGAATCCCCATTAAATCTTCATAATGTTCTCTTTGAACATCTAAATAAAGATTAATTTCTTCTGAACCATTAAATTTTCTGTTTAAGAAATTTTCAAAGCTATCAAGGTATGCAACTTCATCTACTCCAGATATTTCTTTAGCTTCATCAGCTCTTAAAGTCTTTCCATACCATCTTTCCATTTCTTCATCAATTACTTTTAAAAATAATTTTGAAGAAGCAACTCCATTTTCCTTAGACATAACTAAAATATGTACTTCTTCGTCTATTCCAGAAAAATAGTAAAAGTTTCTGTTTGGAGTAAATTGATAGTACTCATCTGCACTTTTTTGTTTGGCATTGCCTGCAAATAATATAACTAAAGAGTTATCTTCTAAACTATCCATCAATTTCTTTCTGTTATTAATAAATACTTCTTTATTCAAAATTCTTCACCATCCTTTAAATTTCTTCATATATTTTACATTATACTACAACTCTATTGAATTAAGTATTAAGAATTAAAACTTATTAAATCATTGATTCAAAAAAAGAAGTACTTTCGCACTTCTTTTAATCTTGCATATAAGTTTTTATTGCTACTTTTTTAATTTGTGGATACATAATCGCTATAATAGCTATATTTATTGCCATTAGAATCATAAAAATAATAATTTGATTTTTTAATACAAATGTTAAGAAACCAATTCCCACCGCAATTACAATAACTAATAAAAGCATAATTAATGGCAAAAAGTTCTTCTTAAATATATCTTTTTCATTATCCCATGAAATATTTGGTGATCTGTAATCTAAGAATAATTGAACAAAACTTATTCCAGCCACAGAAGCCACTGATATTAATGCACTCAAACCTATTGCAATTATAGGTAATCCTATAATTATCATAATAATTATACATATCAATGCCGAAATTCCATTTACCATAAGTGAACTAATTATTTTAGATTTTATTAATTCATTTATATCTATAGGAATATATTTTGATACAAAAAAATCTTTTCCTTCTCTAGATACTGCAGTCATTGCTGCTCCACCTGCTGAAATAGCTATTGTAGATAATACAAATACACCCAAATATAAATATCCATAATTGCCTGTGTTTTCAGTAAAAAATTCTTTTATTCCATCTACTTTTCCACCAGAAAAGAATCCTACCCCCATTATAGCTGGCATATAAAAAATCATAGCTATTGAATTCATAAAGAATTGAGGCGTTCTTAACATAATTTTTAAGTCTTTAAATACTAAAGACATAACTGGTGATGTTCTTTTTATAGCTTTTTCTGCTTTTTTACCTTCTAAAACATTTTCTCTCTTACTAAATGTCTCAGATACACCTATAATCCCTTTTAAGTAAAGTTGTCCACCTACAATGTAATAAATTCCAAAGGCAGCTGCTGATATAATTACTGCTGCAAGCAAAAACAATAATCCTTTTACTTCATTGCTATATAACATTGCATATGCTGCAAACTTATTGGTTATAAAAATATTACTTGCTGTTCCCATTGCACTATTATTACCTTGTGCAATTATATTAGCAACGTCTTGATCATTACTATTAGATCTATTTGTAAAAACATTAAATGCTACAATTGCCACAAGCATAAGAACTCCAGCAAATATTCTAAATCCATCTTTATGCTTTGAAAGACTTGTAAATCTCATAATTATCATACATACGATGCCTGCTAATATCATTGCCAACACTGGTGATATTAGTACTGAAATAAATGCATAAACATAATATAGTACCCCTGCTTTACTTGATATACCATAAGTTATCAATGGTAAAATAATTACCGCCGAATACATATACATCTCAAGTAATGCTGCTAAAAATTTACCAAATACTATTTCTGAACTCTTGAAAGGTAATGGTAAAATTGGTTCAACATCATTAGAAAAATAAAAAACATTCAATATAATATAAATACCGAAAATAAATGTAATTGCTGCACCTGCAAAAGATAACATAGTAAGTATTGAACCTTCTTGACCTACTGCTGCAAGAATATCATAAGTGACTGCTACTATCCCTGCAAAAGGTGCTGAAAGTACAAAAACACAAAACAAAACAAGTAATCCAGTAAGCCACGGATTAAGCTTGGACTTTCCAAACATATCTTGAAGGGCATTCTTTAAGAAAAACTTAGTAATTAGTTTTAATCTCTTCATTATCTGTTAACTCCAAGAACATTTCTTCAAATGATTCATTTTCTTTAAAGTTTTCTCTCAT
>JAQXTC010000120.1 GCA_029219285.1 Clostridiaceae bacterium | reverse complement strand
GATAAGTGAGCTACTGCAGATAAATCCATAACTTCTTGTACAGATCCTTCAGCTAACATTGCAAAACCAGTTTGTCTTGTTGCCATAACATCTTGGTGATCACCAAAAATATTTAATGATGATGTTGCAAGTGCTCTTGCTGATACATGGAATACTCCTGGAAGTAATTCACCAGCAATCTTATACATATTTGGAATCATTAATAATAAACCTTGTGATGCTGTATAAGTTGTAGTTAATGCTCCAGCTTGTAGAGATCCATGAACTGCTCCAGCAGCACCAGCTTCTGATTGCATTTCCATTACTCTAACAGGTTGTCCAAAAATATTTTTTCTTCCTTGTGCTACCCATTCATCAACGTGTTCAGCCATTGGTGAAGAAGGTGTGATAGGATAGATAGCTGTAACTTCTGTGAACGCATAAGATACGTGAGCTGCAGCTGTGTTACCATCCATAGTTTTCATTTTTCTCATCGTGTGACACCTCTTTCAAAATTAATAATAATAGTCCAAAAAGTTTTACAACACATTATACGTTATAAAACTTTGTTAAACTATTAACTTATTATTTTCCCTAAATAAAACCCATCTCTTACATTATATAACACATATTCAAATTTGCAAGGTTTTTGTAAATGTCAGACAAATTAGACAATTTTGTTATTTCTCAAAAATATTTTTCTTACTTTCTTATAGAAGCCATGATAGTATCTATAACAGCAACATTACCAACTTTATCTTTTCTTTTTTCCATATTATTGATTAATTCCTTTTTCTTCTCTACAAGTTGCTTAACCTTTTTCATAAAGCTTTCACTTGTGATTTCCTCTTCCTCCATCACTAATGAATATCCTTCTTTCTTAAATGAATTAGCATTTAAAATTTGATCGCCTCTGCTAGCTTTTTTGGATAAAGGAATTAATAGAGTTGGTTTCTTTAAGGCTAAAAATTCAAAAATTGAATTAGCTCCAGCTCTGGAAATAATATAATCAGAAGCATTCATAAGGTCAGGTAACTCTTCACTAACAAACTCAAATTGCTTATATCCTTTATATTTCTTATAACCTTCATCAATATTACCCTTACCACATATATGAATTATGTCAAATTTCTTTAATAACTCATCGATATTCTTTCTTATTACATCATTTATAACTTTTGAACCTAGACTTCCACCCATTACAAATAAAATTTCTTTTTCTCCTGTAAAATCACATATTTTTAATGCTTTAGCCTTTGAACCATTAAAAATTTCTTTTCTTATTGGGCTACCTGTTAATACACCTTTATTGCCTTTTACATACTTTAAACTTTCTCTAAAAGTAACACATAATTTATCACAGAATGGAGAAGCTAATTTATTTGCAAGACCAGGTGTTATATCTGATTCATGTGCTACAACAGGAATCTTTTTCATAGATGCTGCAATTACTACAGGCACCGATACGAAACCTCCTTTTGAAAATACCACATCTGGTTTTTCTTTTGATAAAATTTTTCTAGCATCAAATATTCCCTTAAGCACTTTAAAAGGATCCGAAATATTTTTCAAATCAAAGTAACGTCTTAGTTTTCCTGATGATATACCATAATACTTTATACCTGCTTCAGTAACTATCTTCTTTTCAATTCCATCTTTACTTCCTATGTAAGAAATCTCAAATCCTTTTTCTTTTAAACTCGGTACTAACGCTAAATTTGGAGTAACGTGACCTGCTGTCCCTCCACCTGTCATAACTATCTTGTACTTTTTCAAATAAATCACTCCTCAAATTATTTATATTATTAGTTTTTATCCACTAATAAATTATACTATTCTAAAATTCTTAATATTAAGCTGAATATTTCTATTACCATTATACTCATTAATACCTGGATAATAAATTATATCCATTTTAAAATTAGCAAATCCACTATCTACTAGATGTAAAAATTCTTCTTCCCCAAATTTATCAATATACTCTTCCTTAAAGAATTCATATTTATCAAAATTTACACCTTCAATATATGTTCTACCATTATTCATTTCAAATCTTAATTTCATAAAGTTCTTTTCTTTTCCCATGAAAAACACCCTTACAACTTTCAAATCTTTAACAGCTAATAATGGACTTGGATTTCCTTTGCCAAAAGGTTTTAATTGTTCTAATTTTTCTATAAGTTCTTCATTAATGTGCTCTAAATAAAGCGGCGAATCAATTTTTACCACTGGTATTAAATCCTCTTCGCTCAACTCACATCTCTCATTAAGAGCTTTTCTTAACAAAGGAATATTTTCTTCTTTTACTGATAGTCCTGCTGCCATTGGATGGCCGCCAAATTTCTCAATGTATTCTTTGCATTTATTTAGTTCTTTGAACATGTCATATCCTTCTACACTTCTAGCAGAACCTTTAGGCATATCCTTACCCCTTGTAAGTATGATTGTTGGAAGATTATATTTCTCTCTTACTCTTCCTGCTACTATACCGGCAATACTTTCATGAATTTCAGGATCATAAACAAGTATTACCTTGTCCTCTTCATTAAATTCTCTCTCTAAGTCTTGTATTACTCTTTCAACACTCTCTGTAGTTAACTCTTGACGTTCTTTATTTAATTCCACTAATCGTTTTGCTTGTTCTTCCGCTTTTTTTTCATCCTCTTCCATTAAAAGTTCTACCGATAAATCTGCAGTTTCCAATCTTCCTGTTGCATTAATTGTCGGTCCAAGAACAAAGCCAAAATGATATTCATTTATAATCTTATCATCTAAATTAGTAGCTTTTATAAGAGCTTGTAATCCTATATTATGGGTATTATTAATTTCCTTTAATCCTTGTTTTACTATTATTCTATTTTCATCCATTAGTTCAACTACATCACATACAGTTGCAATTGCTGCATATTGATATAGCTCTATATGTTTACTAAATTCTTGCCCCATTGCTTCATATAGGCATTTTGAAAATTTCAATGCAATTCCTGCACCACATAACTCTTTAAATTTATGAGGACAATCTTCTTGTTTGGGATTTATTACTGCATCTGCCCTTGGCACAACATACTTTTTCTCATTATTTTCTTCAATATAAGGTATATTATGATGATCAGTTATTACTACTTTCATCCCAAGTTTTTTGGCCACATCAACTTGTTCCATAGCTGCTATACCATTGTCACAAGTCAAAATAATTTCAACGCCTTCTTCTTTTAACTTTCTAATTCTATTGCTATTAATTCCATAGCCTTCATCTTCTCTATCTGGAATATGATAAATAAAATTAGCACCTAAATCCTTAAGAGTTCTAAATAAAATAGTAGTACTGCTTACACCATCACAATCATAATCACCGTAGATTACAATTTTCTTTCCAGTTTCTATTCCCTCTTTAATGATATCTACACCTTTTTTCATATCTTTCATATGGAATCCATCTTCTAAATCTTCTATACTTCCATCAAAAAAAAGTGCGGCTTCTTTTTTAGATTTAATCCCTCTATTGGCTAATAATCTTACCATAAGCGGATGCATACTTATTTCTTTACTTAATACATCAAAATCATGTTTTCTATTAGTTACCATCCATTTTTCTTTCAAAAATACACCCCCAAAAATTTGTTTATTTTTTCGCAAAAAATGCTATCACACTATGGTTTTAAAACTATTATGTGATAGCATCAATACAATTATCTATATAACATTCCTTTGCTTATTTCTTTATGGCTTTCTATGCCAAGCTGTTCTAATAACTTATAAGCAAATTCCATTGCTGTAGCTGGTCCTCTACTTGTAATTATATTTCCATCTACTACAACTCTATCTTCTTTATAATTACAGCCTGATAATTGATCCTCAAAACCAGGATAAGATGTTATGTTTCTATTTTCAATTATACCAGCTGATGCAAGAACAATAGGTGCTGCGCATATAGCTGCAACGTATTTATTATTTTCATTAAAATATCTTACTGTATCTAACACCTTCATATCTTGTTGAAGATTTGTAGCTCCTGGCATTCCTCCTGGAAGCACTATCAAATCATAATCTTTAATATCATTGTCAATTACTTTATCTGCTTTAACTCCAATATTATGAGCTCCAGTAACATTTATATCTTTAATAGCTATCATATCACATTGTACATTTGCCCTTCTCATAATATCAACTACTGTCAATGCTTCAATTTCTTCAAATCCATCTGCTAGTAACACTGCTGTCTTCATCATAAATTTCTCCTCCTTTAATCTTTATAATAAATTAATATCTTTAACTTCATCATCCATTAATATAAGGACAATATTTGTTCCTCTGCCAGCTCTATTTTGTAGTTTTATATCTCCAAGCAAAATCAAACTTGCTTCTTTATTTTTTGAAATTATTTCGAACTTATACTTTTCTAAGGAAGTTACTGCTATTTCTCCAGTATCTTTTTGTTCCATAGTAACAAAAGATTTAGCAAAAATAACTTCATCATCTTCTTTTAAGCTCATTCCAGTAACACCTGAAGCAACTTTTCCCATTGGATTAACATTATTAGATGGGAATCTTATTGCCATTCCCTTCTTAGTTATCATAACTAGATGTCCTAAATTAACACTTGATATATCAGTTGCAACAACTTCGTCATCTTTGTACTTAAATTTATAACATTGTTGCATTAAATAATCCCCTGCAAATTCTTCAAGCATAGTTTTCTTAACTAAACCTTTTTTAGTAAATGTATAAACTGCAAAATTGCTTTCAAAATTCTTTATTGAGAATATAGATACTACTTTTTCTTTATTTTCAAGACCATCTACTAGGTTACTTAATGGTATTTCTCCCTTATTAATTACTTCTTGAATTAAGAATGATTCTAACTTAATAACCTTACCCTTATTGGTGAACATAAGTAAATTGCTCTTTGAATCCGTCTTTACCTTCAAGCTATCATTTTTAGAAGATAACCTTGCGAATCCTTTTAAAGTACCTTTAGTTGTTATACCTACTGTATATTCAACAAATTCCATTTCATCTACATATTCTGAACTTTCAACTTCATCCTTTGATGATAAATTAAATAATTGAATACCAAGAATATTTCTTTGCATATCTTCAAGCTTTGGAAGTTCTAAAGTAAATTCCAAGCCTAACTTACTCTTAATTTTTAAGAATGGCTTTTCTTCACCCATACTTACACTAATTACTTTTTCTTCATTTCTAAGCTTTGTAGCTTGAAGTTTTGAATATGAAGTAACAAATTTATCAAGGGATGATTTTTTAACACTACCTCTATTAGTTATAAGAGTAATAAATTTACCTGGCATAAAATTATCTGTAGATAATACACCAATAATCTTTTCATTATCAAGATTTAATGCCTTTATTATCTTATCTATTCTTTCTCCTTTTTCTTTCCACTTTCCTTCAGGTATATTAATACCTTTTGTTTGATACATATTTCCAGCATCAGTAAAGAACATTAAGTTATCTTTAGTATTAGACTTAATTAAGAAACTTAATTCATCGCCTTCTCTATAGTCAATATCTTCCGGATTAGAATTTGACCTTAAGTAATTCTTTTCTGGTATTCTCTTTATAAATCCTTCTCTAGATAATGTAATCATGACATCTTCAACTACTATAAGTTCTTCAACATTAATCTTAGCCTCACTATCATCTTCAACAATTCTAGTTCTTCTAGGATCTGCATATTTCTCTTTAACTTCTAGCAATTCCTTCTTAATTACTCTTAATAATTCCTTATCCTCAGCTAATATCTTTTTAAGTCTCTTTATAGTTTTTTCTAATTCTTTATATTCTTTTTGGAATGTTGTTATTTCTAATCCAGTTAATCTATATAGCATTAACTCTAATATAGCTGTAGCTTGTGGTTCTGTAAAACCATATTCATTAACTAAGTTAATTAATGCATCTTTCTTTGATTTTGATCCTCTTATTGTTTTTATAACTTCATCAAGAATATTAATAGCTTTAATAAAACCTTCAACAATATGGAATCTCTTTTCCGCTATTTCTAGTTCCTTTTTAGTTCTTCTTGTTATTATATCTCTTTGGTGATTAACGTAATGGCGTATTATAGTCTTAAGACCCATAGTCTCAGGTTTACCATCTGCTAGTGCAACCATATTAAAACTAATATTACATTGAAGATCAGTTTTCTTTAATAAATATTTTAATACCTTATCTGCAGTTTTTTCATCAACATTTTTCTTGAATTCAATAACTGCTCTTATACCACTTCTATCAGATTCATCTCTAATATCTGTTATACTCTCTAATGTTTTGGCATGTTTTTTATCGCCAGTCATTTCAGATATTGTCTGTAATAACTTTGCTTTATTTCTCTTAAAAGGGAACTCAGTAATAACTATACCAAGTCTTCCGTTTTCTAATTTTTCAATAGAAGTTTTAGCTCTACATGCTACTTTCCCTTCTCCTGTTTCATAAGCAGAAAGTAATGATTTAGCTCCTATAAGTATTCCTCCAGTTGGAAGATCTGGTCCTTTTATATAATTCATCAATTCTTTAGTTGTTATTTCTGAATTATCTATATATGCTAGAACACCATCTATAACTTCTCCAAGATTATGAGGCGGAATATTTGTTGCCAAACCAACTGCTATTCCAAAAGTTCCATTAACTAAAAGATTTGGATATCTACTTGGTAATACCTTTGGTTCAAATTCACTATCAGAATAATTTGGAACCATTTCAACAGTATCTTTATCAATATCTCTTATCATTTCCATTGCTATATTGGACAATCTTGCTTCTGTATATCTCATTGCCGCTGCACTATCACCATCAATAGACCCCCAGTTACCATGTCCATCCATAAGAGGTGCTCTTGTGGAAAAATCCTGTGCAAGAATAACCATTGCATCATAAACAGAACTATCTCCATGAGGATGGAATTTACCAAGAATATCTCCGACGATTCTTGCTGATTTATAATAAGGTCTATCCGGGAATGCCTTTAATAGATATGAACCATATAATATTCTTCTATGTACTGGCTTCAAACCATCTCTGACATCAGGAAGAGCTCTTTCCTTTGCAACTTCTATTGCATAAGGTAGATAATTTTCCGGCATAGCCTCTTCTAAAGGAATTCTTATAATATTATTATCCTTTGGAATTTTACTAACTTTTTTCGCCACGTTATTTTCTCCTTTCTATCTTAAAATTCTCCGTACTTATACATATAATTTTTTCTAGGTTCAACTACATCACCCATAAGAAGTGAAACCATTTTTTCTGCTTTGGCAGCATCTTCAATAGTAACTTGTAAAAGTGTTCTACTTTCAGGATTAAGTGTTGTTTCCCATAATTGATCTGGATTCATTTCTCCAAGTCCTTTATATCTTTGAATTAAACATCCTTTTCCTATTTCTTTCTTTACTTCTTCAAGTTCATCATCACTATATGCATACTTATGAACTTCTCCATTTTTAGTATGTTTATATACTTTATATAATGGTGGTTGTGCTAAATATAAATGCCCATTTGCAATTAATGGTCTCATATATCTATAAACATAAGTCATCCACAAAGTTCTAATATGGTATCCGTCAACATCGGCATCACTCATAATAATTATTTTGTCATACTTTAAGTCTTTTTCATTGTAATTATCTAATGTTCCAGTTCCAAGAGCAGTATTAAATATTTTAAGTTCTTCTGAAGCTAATACATTTTCAAGCTTTTGCTTTTCTGTATTCATAATCTTACCCTTAGATGGCATAATAGTTTGGAATCTTCTATCTCTCGCCTGTTTTGCTGAACCACCGGCAGAATCTCCTTCCACCACAATAAATTCATTAACTGTATTATCTTTTTGTGTGCATACAGCTACTTTACCAGCAAGAGGTGCAGCTCCCTTACCTATTTTTTTCTTTTCAGCATCATTTATTTTCTTAATTTTATCTCTTCTTTGTGCAGCTTGAAGAGCATTGTTAATAATCATAGTTGCTACTTCTTTATTATCTTCTATCCATTCTGAAAGTTTAGTATATGCTAAATCATTCATCATAGTATAAGCTTCATTGTTACCAAGTTTAGTTTTTGTTTGACCTTCGAAAACTGGATTAGTTATCTTTATTCTAACTATAGCAGTCATTCCTTCTCTTAAGTCATCACCTTCAAATTCTTTATCCTTATCTTTAATCAATCCAAACTTTCTGGCACCTTCTTTAAAAGCCCTTGTCATCCCTGTCTTAAAACCTGTTTCATGAGTTCCAGCTTCAGTAGTAGGTATATTATTTACATAACTTGCAATGTAATCAGTTGTTGAATCAGTAAATTGCATACAAACTTCACCATACATTTCCAAATTATTAAGTTCTCTTTTACCTTCAAAAGTTATTGGAATTGGATGAAGAACTGTTTTACTTTCATTTAAATATTCAATAAAGTCAAGTAATCCTCTTTCTGAATAATAATCTTTAACTACTTCTTCATCTTTTCTTCTATCTATAAGTTGTAATTTAATACCTTTATTTTGAAAGGCAAGTTCTTGAAGTCTTTCATCTATAATATCAAATTTAAAATCAGTTGTTGAAAAAATCTTTTTGTCAGGCAAAAAAGTTATAACAGAGCCTGTTTCAGTAGTTTTACCTACTACTTCTAATTTAGAAACAGGTGTACCCGGCATATCTCTTTTTAATTCTTTATCATATGCATATTCAAATCTCTGACGATATACCTTTCCATTTTGATGAACTTCAACAACTACCCATTTTGAAAGAGCATTAACAACAGCAGCTCCAACACCATGTAGTCCACCAGAAGTTTTATAGTTCTTATTATTAAACTTACCTCCTGTGTGAAGTTCAGTATATACCATTTCCACACCACTTTTTTTCTTAATTGGATGTATTCCTGTTGGTATTCCTCTCCCATTATCACTTATAGTTACACTTTTATCTTTATTTAAAATTACTTTAGCTGTATCACCAAAGCCATTTGTTATTTCATCTATAGCATTATCAAGTATTTCCCACACACAATGATGTAATCCCTTACTTCCTGTTGATCCAATATACATTCCCGGTCTTACTCTTACGGGTTCAAGTTTTTCTAAGGAAGTTAAATCTGTAACATCATAAGTTGTATTCATTTCTTTGCCCATCTTTTCCTCCATATTAACCAGCATTAATAATGCTTGTTTTATCTTCACATAAAAATATACTTATTTTTTTAACTTATGTCAAAAAAATAAATTAAGGCGGAGCACTTTCTAAGTTATGCTCCGCCCTTTTCTTACTATTTAATTAACATCACAAACTTCAACATTTCTAACATGTTTTGTTGGATTCCATTCCTTATTATTCTTTCTAGCTATACCTTGGACTGTTATTGGTATCCAAGTTAATGTATATATTGAATATAATAAAAATCTAAAGAAAAATTTAAATGTCTTTAATCCGAATAGAAGTAATGTAGCTAATAATAACACAGCATAGAAAATTATAGTAACTACTGTTCCGTATAAATCACTATGTCCTGTTGCAAATATAGGAATAACAAATATATTTGTTGCATATAACATCATCATTGCACATAATCCTTTAGATATTCTCTTATCTAAAACTAAAACTAAAGGAGTAATAACGAATTGGAAAAGTGATAAAATTTGTATTCCTGTATTATTAACCAAATCTTGTATTACAAATACACCGCCACCTGATGGTGCATAAATTTTAATAAATGTAATAACTGTTGCTATACCTATTAATAAAAATGAGAAAGGTTGTAGTACATATATTGCTGCATCAAATACATAAAACTTTCTTTCTTTTATGGACTTCTTTAATAACTTAAAGAAATATCTTGATGCTACATCTGTAAAACCTTGCATCCATCTTCTTCTTTGAATCCAAGAAGCTTTAAGTTTCAATGGTTTTTCATCATAAATCTTAGCATCATGTGCCCAACCAACTTTTCCGTCATTAAGTACTAACTTACATGTGAATTCTAAATCTTCTGTTAAACAAGTTGCACCCCATCCAAGGTCTCTTAAAACAGAAGTTGATATTGCAAATCCAGTTCCACCAATTTGACTTGATAAGCCAAGGTTGTGTCTTGCAAGTTGGAATAATCTATTTTGACTCCAGAAAGCAATTGAATAAGCTGAAGAAATCCAAGAATCATAAGGATTTTTACTATCAATATAGCCTTGTACAACTTCATAGCCTTGATTCATTTTAGAGTTAATTTCTTTCAAGAAATCTTCATGTACTAAATTATCAGCATCAAATATACAAATTGCATCATACTTTTTGTCCATTTTGAACAATTTTGCAAACATCCACTCTAATGCATAACCTTTTCCTCTTTTGTCATCAACATTTCTTTCACAAACTGTAACTCCATACTTTCTTGCTATTTCTGCTGTCTTATCTGTACAGTTATCTGCAATTACATATATATCATATAATTCCTTGGGATAATTCTGCTTTTGCATACTATCAATTAATTTCCCGATAACTATTTCTTCATTATGTGCTGCTACTATCATTGCATATGTTTTATTAGCTCTATAATCTTTAGTTTCCTTTTTTCTATATAGTCCGAATAATCCTAAAAAGAAACTATATCCAGCTAATATGAATACTAGAATTTGAAAAACAGCTGTTATTGTATAAATAATATCTCCCATTCATTTCACTCCTAATATTAAATAAAATACTGCTTTATTCTTTTCACTTTTATGTAATTATACATCCATAATACTATAGTTCAAATAATGCAAAAAATCAAGTAAATAAATCTTAATTTTATATTAACCTTTCTTTATCTATATTTTTTCCTTTATTCTTTTTTCATATTAAAAATACTATTGGAACTTAAGGAGATATTGTATATTTACAGAATTAATTTAATTTCTTTGGAAGATTTACAAATTTAATTTTAAAAAAAGACTTATATAGCAGGAATTTTCTGCTATATAAGTCTTAATTGATTAATTTTATACAATTCCCTGAGCCATCATTGCTTTTGCAACCTTCATAAATCCAGCTATATTAGCTCCTGCTAGTAAGTCACCTGCGACTCCATAATCATTGGCAGCTTTCTTTGAATTTGCATATATATTTACCATAATATCATGTAATTTTTCATCAACCTCTTCAAATTTCCAAGACAATCTCATGCTATTTTGAGACATTTCCAATGCAGAACATGCTACACCACCTGCATTTGCAGCCTTAGCTGGTCCAAATAGTATATTATTATCTTTAAACACTTTAATTGCTTCTAATGATGAAGGCATATTTGCTCCTTCCGAAACTGCTTTAACACCATTATTAACTAAGATTTGTGCAGATTCCTTATCAATTTCTCCTTGTGTTGCACATGGAAGAGCTATATCACATTGAATTGACCAAATGCCTTTACATCCTTCATGATATTGTGCATTATTTTTCTTTTCAATGTACTCTTTTATCCTTCCTCTTCTAACTTCTTTGATTTCTTTTACTAAATCAAGATTTATTCCATCTTCATCATAAATATATCCATTTGAATCACTTAATGCTACTACTTTAGCACCTAAACTTTGAGCTTTTTCTGTTGCATAAATAGCAACATTACCAGAACCAGAAATTACAACTCTTTTTCCTTCAAAGCTAAGTCCATTATCTTTTAACATTTCATTTGTAAAGTATACAAGACCATATCCAGTAGCTTGTGTTCTAGTTAAACTTCCACCATACTCCAATCCTTTTCCTGTTAGTACACCTTGATCATTAGCTCCTCTTAGCTTTTTATAATATCCATACATAAACCCAATTTCTCTTGCCCCAACACCAATATCACCAGCTGGTACATCAGTATCTAAACCTATATGTCTATATAATTCAGCCATAAAACTTTGACAAAATTTCATTATTTCATTATCTGATTTACCTTTGGGATCAAAATCCGCTCCACCTTTACCTCCTCCAATTGGAAGACCTGTAAGGGAATTCTTGAAAATTTGTTCAAATCCAAGGAACTTAATTATACTTGCATTTACTGTTGGATGTAATCTTAATCCACCTTTATAAGGTCCTATTGCACTATTAAATTGAATTCTAAAACCTCTATTCACATGAACTTCACCTTTGTCATCAACCCAAGGTACTCTAAATATAATCTGTCTTTCAGGTTCAACTATCCTTTCCAATAAAGAAGCTTTAATAAATTCTGGATGCTTATCCATTACTGGAACCAAAGAATTTAAAACTTCAGTAACAGCATCCAAAAATTCCTTTTCCCCTTTATTTCTTTCTTTTACTTCACTTAATACCTTTGAAACATATTCTTGACCTTTCACTTCTACCACCCCAATTTTTTATATCTTTTTTTATTTTATCATATATCACTATCAATTTATATAAAAAAAATATATAAAACTGTTAATATTTTATTGAGTCATTAACTTATTTTTATACTATTAATTTAACCTATTAATTATTACAAAAAATAATGACTTTATCTTCTTAAGACAAAGTCATTATAAAATTAATTTTTTTATATTAGCTAACTTATTATATTCTTAACAAACTTTATTTTCTTTCCTTTTTCACACAAATAAACTAACACACATGTTATAGAACCTCCAGTTGTCCCACATATAATATCCCACATTGTATCATGCAAATCATTATTTTGTGCTGTTAAGTTAAACAGTTGATCAGTAGTAAATTCCCAAATTTCCCATAACCCTGCAACTGCCACTGCAAATATAAAAGTAAAAATTGTTATGGCACTATATCTTGTTTTTTTGTTATTATGATAATCAAATATTTCAATATAAAAAATTATCCCTAAAAAACCAATAAGAATCCCCGAAGTAAAATGTAAGAATTTATCATAATATTCTATTGCATAAAAATCCCATACATTTGCTAAATACATAGACATAAAAACAAATGTTAATACTATTAAATATGTATCTTTATATTCTTTTAAAAATGTTTTTTGAAAAATAATATAAGCAATAATAATTGTTATATATATTAATCCTATTCTCCATAATTTTTCTCCATTTCTTGCCATCCAATCCCAAACACCAGTTATGGCAAGTAATACAAAAAATATATAAGTTACTATTTTATCTTTATTCATTTTTTTCTCCTAATTAACTTGATTTCTTTATTTTAGATAATGAAAATATTCCTCCTATAATTAATCCTGAAATCAATCCTCCAATATGCCCTAAATTATCTATATTAGAAACTGTTGTACCTATCCATAAATTAATTACTATAACCACAAATAAATTAGAAACCACTCCTTTATTTAGCTTATCTCTATTAATTATGGCATACATAAGTAAAGCTCCCATAAGTCCAAAAATAGCACCTGAAGCACCTACAGATATTGTGTTAGGCGAAACAATATAGCTTAATAATGATGAACTTATTCCACAAATAAAATATAAGATAATATATTTTATTTTACCATAAGTCATCTGTATTTGTGGACCAATAATGTATAAAGAGTACATATTACATGCTATATGCATTAATCCTCCATGAAGAAAAGTGCATGTTAATAGTCTCCAAATTTGTCCATTCTTAATTAATGGACCATATTTTGCACCTAAATGCAGTAAAGTAAGTCCATCAATATCAACTATGTTATTAGCTATAATTGCACTAATTAAAAATACTATAACATTAATTGTTATTAAAATTATAGTTACTAATTTATTTTTTAATATTCTTTTGCTCTTTTTATTATTCAATATAGCTAAAGCAATAGTTTTTAGTATTTCACAATCTTTATCACAATATATAATATGTGAAATTTTATTATTAATATACATTTTGGAAGTTAATCCAGATTCATTTTTTTGCATATTTGCATCAGTGAGAACTATCATATGCAACTTATAATTTCCATACTTCTCTTGCAAATATTTATGTGAACATTCTTCAATTTCTCCTTCATCAACAGCATTGGTTAGAACTATTGCATAAATACCTTCACTGAATTTTTTTACTGCAATTAAACTTCGTCTATTGTTATTGCATTCAAATTCATTAATATAAAATCCTTCATGATTAGCTAAATATTCATAATATTTCTTTATAAATTTATCCATTTTCACCACTAACTTTATTATCTTTATTTTTTTATTTATAATAATAGCATACAATAATCATTTATGGAGGATTTTTATGAGAATAAATAAATCATCAAGATATTTTAATATAACAATATTTTTCTTTACTATCATAATAGGAATATTAAGTTTCTTTATTGAAGATAGAATCAAACTTAATATCAACGACTACCTATTTGTTGCTGCTTTATCAATTTCATTTTCATTAATTATTCATTGGAAAAATAAATTGTATGGTCCATTAATTTTATTCTATGACTTTAATCTTATAATTTCTTTATTTATCTATAATATTATTGTATCTATTTTTATTTTACTTTTATCTTATATAATACTTTGCATTTTTACTAAAAAGAATCACGTAAGAGGCTATTTTTCAGCTGATAACCATTTGTTAAAAAACTATTGCATGATAGCATTAAGTTTATTTTTCACTAAAGGTGCTTATTTGATTTTATCTCATAATATTGATGGAAAACCTCTTTTATTTGTAAAAGTTTTAATAATAAATCTATTTTACCACTTATTCTTTTATATATTTACTTCTATAGATTACTTAACTGAATCAACTTTACTCAAAAAAAATAATATGTTAGATAATATCATAACTGCATTGGTAAATTTCGTTTACTCTACAATGTTAATTTATTTAACACTAACTTTTAACACTTTACTAGGACAACTGCCATTAACCATAATGCTTTTATTAAATACTAGCTTAGCTTTTTATTATATTAATAGCCAAAAACTTGAATATGAAAAAAATTGTATTGTTAACTTACAAGATGCCATAAAGAATTCATTATCCTCAAAATATGATGTTTTTCAAAAATGTTATATTTACTTAAACGCAATAAACGAAATATTACCATGCTCATTACTTAGTACCTATTTAATATTTGATAATCAAAAAAAAATAATGCCTATTATTTATAAATGTAACGAAAGTCTTACACTTCAAGAATTATCTTTCAAAACAGAAAATATTAATGACTTCAATAAATTAATTGATTCAAGTCATACTTCATGGATTGCCGGAGAAAAATTGTCTAATTATTTTGCATTTATTAATAAACTTAATTTGGGCGAATCAAATTTTGTTGTTGTACCACTATACATTAATACAAAAATTTTAGGCTTTACTTTGCTTTATCCAAAATACAATACGTATAATACTAATACATTTAAATATATTGCTAATTCTCAAGATTGTTTATCCTTAATGCTAGAATCTTATTATAACTTAATTAACAAATATCCAATTTGGATTACTACTTATGATGAATTTAATTCATGCATAAAGGATTTTATCAATAACAAACTATCATTTACTGTACATAAATTAGAAGTTGTTAATCGCCATTTACAAATTAATTTCTTAGATAATAACTTACAATACTTAATTGTCAATCACTTAAATAGTTTAGATAAAATATTCTTTGATAGTACTAACACTATTTATGTTGTTCATGCTCTTGAATACTCACTAAATGCTAATATTATTATTGAATCTATTGAAAAAGAAGTATGTAACTATAAAAATATTAATCTTATAGGAAATGAATTTAAAACTACCGTTGTTGAATATCCAACAGATTACAATACTTTCTATGAAATTATGAACAAACTAAAATGATGCTTGTGCTTTTATACTTTCCTTGCATAAAAAAGAGTGCTGGATTACATTATGTAGTCCAACACTCTTCTTTATTATTTTACAATTCTTCAAGCATATCTAAAAGTTCATTAAATCTCTTAATTGTAGCTTCTATAGGTGCTGGAGTGGTCATATCTACCCCTGCATCCTTTAATATATCTACAGGATATTTACTTCCTCCGCTCTTTAAGAAACCTTTATACTTCTCCACAGCATTTTCTTCTTTATTAAGTATTGAATTTGCAAAAGCTGATGCAGCCGAATATCCAGTAGCATATTGATACACATAAAAATCTGTATAAAAATGTGGAATTCTTGCCCATTCTATGTCTATTCCTTCATCCACTACCATGTCTTCACCAAAATATTTAACATTAAGTTCATGCCATTTTTTATTATAGTCTTCTGCTGTTAATGCTTCTCCTTTATCTAATTGATTATGAGAATATAGTTCAAATTCTGCAAACATTAATTGTCTAAATACAGTTGTTCTTATTTGTTCTAATTCTTGATTAATTAAGAATAATTTCTTCTTTTTATCTTGCTCTTTATTTATAAGATAATTTATAAGTATTGCCTCATTGGTTGTTGATGCAACTTCTGCACAGAATAATGTATAATTTGAATAATAATATGGTTGAGTCTTTTTAGAGTAATATGAATGAATTGAATGACCCATTTCATGTACTAATGTAGATACATCATTAAGTTCAAAATTATAGTTTAGAAGAACATAAGGCATTGTATCATAAGATCCCCATGAGTATGCTCCACTTCTTTTACCCTTATTTTGATATATGTCTATCCAACCAGATTTAATTCCTTCATTAAAAATATTTAAATATTCTTTTCCTAAAGGTGCCAATGCTTCATTAGCTATCTTTACCCCCTCTTCAAAAGGTATCTCTTCCTTTTCTATTTCAATTACCGGAACGTATAAATCATACATATGTATTTCATCTAAACCTAGTAATTTCTTTTTCAATCTTACATATCTGTGCAATGATGATACATTCTTATCCATTGTTTCTATAGCTTTTTCATAAACTGATAAAGGTATATTATTTGGATCTAGTGATGCTGCAAGTGGCGATGAATATTTTCTTATTCTAGCACTTAAGTTAAAGTTTTTAATAGATGCAGTAAGAGAAGCTGATATAGTGTTTTCAAACTTCTTATATTCACTAAATAACTTATCAAAAGCTTCTTTTCTTACTCTTCTATCTTTACTTTTTATAAATCCAGAATAATTACCTTCTGTAAGTTCAACCTCTTCCCCATCTTCATCCTTAATCTTTCCAAAAGTCAAATCTGCATTAGTAAGCATACTATATATGTTACTTGGAGCTTCAAAACTATCTGAAACAAGAGCCATTAACTCTTCCATTTCTTTTGTTAAAACGTGCTTCTTTTCTTTTAAAATATCTTTTAATAAAAATTCATAAGCCTTAAATCTTTCATCAGTATTAATAAGATTTTCAATAAAGCCTTCCTTTAATGAAAGTAATTCTGGAATAACATAAGCTGTATAACTACCAAACTCAGACATATATCCATTGATCTTATTCATAATACTTTGATTCTTTTGATTTGTTGTATCTTCATGAGACTTCATATTAGCATAAACATAAAGCTTTTCTGCTTTTCTAGATAACTTTTCATTAAGATTCAAATAATTTAATATTTCTTCTTTATCATCTAATTTTCCTTGAAACTTTTTTAATTCTGGACTTTCTTTCTTTAATTCTTCAAAATCCTTTTCCCATTCTTCTGCATCTGCATAAATTTTATTTAATTTCCACTTTGATTCTTCAGGAATCTGTTCTCTATTTTTTAAACTCTTATTATTCATTTGCATCAAATCTCCTTTTTAATTTTCTTTGTATTCTCCTTCTTTTCCTTGTATATCTATAAAAACTTTATCCATTGTTTGTGATATTAATTCTACTGCCTTATCTATTTCTGCTTTCATTTCGCTATGTTCTTCTTTATATGGAAACTTTAAAATAAATGTAGGATTATACTCATCAAGTTCCTCTTCTATTTCAAAACCATTCTCTGTAAATACTTCTTTATTAAATAAATCATATATAGCAGAGTATTCCCATTCTTCAACATCTTTATTGGTATCAAAATATAAATTTACTTCATTATCTATTTCAAATAATCTTTTTATATATTCAGCTCCTTCATTTACTTCAAAGCTACCAAGTTCCTTTGATATGTATCCTGTTTCTTTATCTTTTTCCATAAGTACTAAACTTGAAAAATCCATATATTTTCATCCTTTCGAGTAAAGTTTTGTTAATTATTCACCTATATTATAAAGTTTTTAACTAAAATTAATCAATAGGTGCCAAATTATATTTTTCCCAATATTTAATATTTATTTATTTGGTATTTTATGGTAATATTTTCTTATGTAAAAGGGGTGTTATTATGAGGGATGGATATAGCAGAAGAAACAAAAAAGTAACAAGGAAAGAAAAACTTAAGAAAAGACGTAGAAAAGCTAGAATATTAATAGGTATAATTTTTCTTTTAATTTTAACCTTAAGTTATGGCATATGGAAATTGTATAAACTAAACAAATCACGAGATCTTCAATATGCTATTGAAAGCACTCTAACTTCTGGCAATGATAAAGAAAGTCTTTTAAGAGTACAAAATATTACCTTAGTTTTTAATGATAATGAAACTGCTATTATAGAAGCTAGTGGTTTGAGTAAAGAAAAACCCCATTATTCTACTACAATTAAAGGATATTATAAAAAAGGAATAATGGATTCTTGGAAGCTCGAAAAATCCTATAAAATACAATCATAATTTCATTTGCAAACCATTTGCACTTCATTGTATAATATATCTAGACTATTTTATAGGAGCTGATATTATGATAAAGATTCATAATTTGAATTTTAGCTACGATAAAGGATCTCCTTTATTACTAAAAGATGTGAATTTAGAAATTCCGAAAGGATGTTATCTTTCAGTTATAGGCGAAAATGGTAGCTGCAAAACAACTTTAATTAAATTAATTTTAGGTTTATTAACCCCAATATCAGGTTCAATAGAAATTGATACAAGTAGTATTGCATATGTTCCACAAAGAGTTGATTCATTTAATAGTGAATTTCCTATTTCGGTATATGAGATATTAAAAACTCATGCTAAAGCTCTTAAACTAGATGTTAATTCATCTGTTAATGATGTTTTACATAAAGTAAATTTAGTTAATTATAAAAATAATTTAATTGGCAATTTATCTGGTGGTCAACAACAAAGAGTTTTTATTGCAAGAGCATTAATGGGAAATCCTGATTTAATAATATTAGATGAACCATCTACAGGTGTAGATACTAAAAATCAAAAAGAGATCTATTCAATCTTAAATAAGATAAATAAAGATTATGCTACTACTATTATATCTATAGAACATAATCTGAACATAGCTACTAAATATTCTAGCCATATATTAAAAGTTAACGAAGGAAGGGTGCATTTGTTTAGTTCAAAAGACTTTATAGATAATATGCCCCTAACAGGTGCTTGAAATGTTTCAATATGATTTTATTAGAAATGCCTTTTTAGCTGGAGGCATTATTTCAATTTTATGTCCAATAATTGGACTTTTTATCGTTCTTAGAAGGAATTCAATGCTTGGTGATACATTATCACATTCATCCTTTGCAGGGGTTGCTATTGGACTTGTACTTGGTATAAATCCAATACTTTCTGCTTTTGTTTTTACAACAATTTGCGCAGTTATTATTGAACTATTGAGAGGTTCCTTTAAAAAATATGCAGAAATGGTAATGTCTATAGTTCTAACCCTAAGCTTAGGTATTGCTATAATACTTATTAGTACAGGTAAGACTACAGCAAAAGTCAACTCAATTTTATTTGGAAGTATTTTAACTGTTTCAGCAGACGATTTAATTATAATAACTATAGCAGGAATTGTATGTCTGATTATACTAGCATTAATGTATAACAAATTGATATATGTAATTTTTGATGAGGATGGCGCAAAAACTGCTGGTATTAAAGTAAAACTAATTAATTATTTATTTTCTATTCTAGTTGGTGCTGTAATTTCTTTATCTATTCAAATAATGGGTATACTTGTTATCTCATCAATATTAGTAGTTCCTGTAGCAACTGCAATGCAGTTTAGAAAAAGTTTTAATAAAACCATGATTTTATCTATCATTTTTGGATTTTTAGATATTTCTATAGGTCTTATCTTATCTTATTACATAGATAGCGCTCCAGGAGGAACCATTGCAATAACCTCTGTTATCATGTTAATAATTTCTATAATAATCACAAGATTTAGGAGTCAAAAAGCTTAAAAAATAAAGGATAAAACAATCATATGTTTTTATCCTTCATTTTTTTCATTCTTTTTATTTCTGCATTCTTTACAAATACCACGCATAATTAAATTATGTTCAACTAACTTAAAACCTGTTTCGTCTTCTACAAGTTCTTCAATTTGGCCCATAGGACATGGAACTTCTACCTCTTTATGGCACAAGCTACATTCTAATAAATGTTTATGTCCACTCCCTTTTAATTTGTACGAAAATATTCCCTCTCTATATGTAAATCTTTCAACGATACCTTTATCTTCAAATATTTCTAGTGCTCTATACACTGTACTCAAATTAATATTAATACCTTCATTTTTACATTCTTCAAATATAGACTCTACTTCCATACTTTTGTGAGCTTTCACTAATATTTTTAATATAGCTACTCTCCCTCTTGTTACTTTAAGTCCATGCGTCTTTAAATAATCATTATATTCCATAAATCTCACCTACAATTTGTATCGTATAAAATAATCACAAATATAGTAACATTATAACACAATACTAACCTTCAATCTCTAAAAAAATATCATTTTTATTGAAAAAAGCATCAAGGCAAGTCCACCAAAAAAGTCAGCATACTTACTTATAAATTTTATTTTTCTAATGTATCTACAACTGTAAAGCCCAATTGTACATATTAATGATGTTATAAGTCCTACTAATAATGAATCCACAAATAGCAAAGTTATAGAACTTATACTATGAAAAACTGTAAAACCAACAACTATAGCATCAATACTTACTGATATTCCAAGTACTAAAACCATTACTTTTTTTGTTAAGATAGTTTCTTCTTTTGCCTTAAATCCATCAATAATCATTAATACCCCGATTACAAATATAACTATCCCTCCAAGTGTATCTGATATGGGAACAACATGTGTATTTATATAATTACCCAGAACCCCTCCTACAAACAATAATAAAAATTGAAAAAATCCAAAAGAAACTACATATGCTATTTTAATTTCCCTACTAATATCAGGATTTACACCTACGCTTAATGATACGCCAAGTGCATCCATAGCAAGAGCTATGCCTATTACAAATATCGAAATAATACCCATTTTCTAACTCCATATTATTAATTCTTACTATTAATAATAGTATCCATACTATACTTATATTCATTTTTTCAAAAAAACTTTATTAATATACTATTTTATTGTATAGTATATATGGAATATATGGTTTGACCATATAGTATATCACATTAGAATTTTTTGTAATATTTATTAATTAAGGAGCGTTGTCATGTCAAATTGTATAATCGCACAATCAGGAGGCCCAACCTCTGTTATTAACTCAAGTGTAGTAGGAGTATTAAAAGCAAATAATGAATTAAAAAAATACGATAACGTATATGCTGGATTAAATGGTATTGAAGGTATATTAAACGAAAACATTATAAATTTATCTTCAATGAGCGATGAAGAAATAAACCTTTTTAAGTACACTCCTTCATCAGGTCTTGGATCATGCAGATATAAGATGAAACCACTTGAAGATTCAACTGAAGAATATGATAAATTACTTAGTATATTAAAGAAATTAGATATCTCTACTTTCTTTTATGTAGGCGGAAATGATTCAATGGACACTACTGCCAAACTTGGTCTATATGCTAAGAAAAATTCTTTAGATATAAACTTTATAGGTATTCCTAAAACCATAGATAATGATTTGATGTACACAGATCATACACCAGGATTTGCAAGTGCTGCTAAGTTTATTGCAACAACTGTTTTAGAAACATATTTAGATTCATCAGTATACATAAACAATGGAATATTTATTATAGAAACAATGGGAAGAGATGCTGGATGGTTAACAGCTTCTGCTTGTATGGCTAAATATAATGGAAAACCTGTAGCTGATTTTATTTATTTACCTGAAGCTGCATTTGATATAAATACTTTTCTTAAAGATGTAGAAAAGAAATTCAAAGAACAAAATCAAGTTTACATTGTTGTATCTGAAGGTATTAGAACTAAAGATGGTAAATTCTTAAGCGAGATGGAAGCCTCGTCTCATGATAACTTTGGTCATTCTCAACTTGGCGGTGTTGGAAATTACTTAAAACAACTAATAATTGAAGCAGGAATAACTAATAGAGTTAAATCTTTAGAGCTTGGAGTTCTTCAAAGATGTGCTATGCATTGTGCTTCTCAAGTTGATATAGATGAAGCCTTCAATGCTGGATATGAAGCATTAAAAAATGTTTCAAAAGAAAATAACGGTTGTATGGTTTATATAAATAGAATTTCTAATTCTCCATATACCGTATCTTATGAGTTTGTAGATGCTACAAAAGTTGCGAATCATGTTAAATACTTCCCCTCAGAATGGATTAACAAATCAGGAAATCATATTGATAAAAAAGCTTATGATTACTTCAGACCTTTGCTTAAAGGTACTCCTGAATTATGCACTTTTGACAGCATTCCAAAATATAGAATTTTCACAAAATAATAAAAGGGGATATGGGATAGTCATCCCATATCCCCTTTTTCATCATCTGTATGCTCTTCTTCATATCTGAATAAAAATGCAGGAAGAATATAATATGAAATAATAATCCAAATACCTTCTAAAAATACTATATTTATTAACCGTATAGGAAATAAAGTAATTATCAAGCAAAACATTATTTCTACCGCATAAGTTAGTACTTTACTTTGTGTTGTTGCTACCAAATTTCTTCCACAGTTTGGACATAATATTTCTTCATAGGATTTACATTGTAGAATATACGAAGCTTCTATATCGTAATTACACCTTGTACATTTTCTACTCAAATTTAAACCCCCTAAAATTAATTCCCCTTCTCTACAATATTATTAATTACATTCAAAAAATAGTCTATTTCCTCTTCAGTATTATAAATTCCAAAGCTTACTCTAATCATTCCTGGCATTTTTGCATTACAATCATGTATAAATGCACTTGCAGTTTTTTCTGACATCTTCATAAGTCTCCTACAATATGGATGACAACAAAACCATCCTTGCCTTACAGAAATCCCATATTTTTTAGCTAAAATTTGAGCCACTTCATGATGATCCATATCAGCTATATTAAAAACACCAATACCAAGTCTATCATTATAGTCTATCATATCGCCATAATTAATTACTCCAGGTATTGACTTTAAGCCTTCCAAAAGCCTATTTCTTAACTTAATTTCATGATTTTTAATCCTATCAAAGCCAATATTATCTAAAATTTGTAATGATTCTTTCATAGCTAAAACGCCAAAAAAATTAGGCGTACCCGCTTCAACTTTTTCTGGTGGTTGTAAATAATAAACTTCATTATCACTAACAAAATTAACAGTACCTCCCCCTTCATCATCCGGAAGTACCTTCGTAAAATCCTCCTTAAGCCCAATTATACAACCAGCCCCAAAAGGAGCATATAATTTATGTCCTGAAAAAACTAAAAAATCTATTTTTTCATCTTCTGAGTTTCCATTCATATTCACTTTAATGTGTGGAACAAGCTGTGCTCCATCAACTATTATTTTACTCTTGTACTTATGTGCTATTTTAGCAATCAAATGAATATTATTAGTATATCCTGTAACATTAGACGCACCTGTAACAGTGACAAATTTAACCTTACCCTTGTGATGTTTTAACTTATTTTCTAAATCATCTAATTTAAGCCTTCCTTTTTCATCAACCTCACAATACTCTACTCTACAGCTTCTTCTCCAAGGTAAATCATTAGAATGATGTTCCATCCTTGTTGAAATTACAATATCACTCTTTTTAGTAATAAAACTTCTTGCTAATTTATTAATTCCATCTGTTGTATTACCTACATATACAGCCACATATTTATTCTTCTCTTTAATATTAAAAAAATCCAAAAAATAATCCCTTGTACTACAGTATTCATTAGTGGTTATTTCCGCTTTTTGACCAGCCCCCCTACCTATGGATGCATAATACTTGGCTAAATTACATATATTATCTACAACACATTGGAATGGTGGAGTTGTAGCTGCATTATCAAAGTTTATAGCTCTCATTTTTGTCCCATCTAATAATTCTATTTTAGAGTCTAAACCTATTAATAAATCATCAAAATTAATACCCTGTATCTCCATATACCTCTCCTCCACTATATACTATTCCGACTTTCTTAATTGGGTTCTACATCATTTTCTATATTCATATTATTTAAAGTAACAAGTATATTTTTTTATACATATAGTTATATTAATTTATTATTATGGAGGTATTAAATGAAACCTGATGAAAAATATATGCGATTTAATGATGCTTCAAATAGGGAAGATAATGATTTAGTTCTTGTACCTTTTAATGTAGAAAGTCCTTTTAGTTCTGTTACTGCTGGCTTTGTGCCTGTATATGTTGCCAATCCAGATTTAGGCAACTCTCCTTATTTTAATGCAGGAACCAATCAATTTCCTCAACCTTTACTACCTAATATAAACACTCCAAATATAAATAATCCAAATAATGGCATAAACAATAATATGAAGAATAACCTGAACAATAACATGAGTAATAGTTTAGGTAATACTAACAGCAATACATCACCTAATACTTCTAAAAATAATTATGATCTTTGGGCTAATCCAAGCATAAATAATAATCAAAATACATTAAAAAGCTATAACAACTCTACTCCACCTAAACAAGGCACAAGTGATAATAATCCAAATAAATATCCATCTGATATTTCTAGTGATACATTATACTCATATAACTCCTCAGAAAACAGATTCCCTGATGTTCAAGGAATAATAAGTATGTTAAATATTCCTTATGATGAAGATAACCCTAGCTCAGATAGAAATGATACTGATAAAAAAATAAATAGTATTTACGAAACAATTGAAAACAAATATTCTGAAATTATAAAAACTTTAGAAAGTTATAAAATACCCTTACCTATTTCTAAATTAATAGTTAGAAAAATAATCAGAATTTCTGTTAAATATTCAAAAAAAGAGGGTGAATAATTTGAGTTATATAAATGACACTAATTCAACTAATAGTTATGTAAGATTCTTTCATGCCGTTCCCGGAGCAGCTGCTGTAGATATTTATGCTAATGATATGCTTGTAGCACAAAACTTATCCTTTGCTAACATTACCAAATATCAGTCTATTCCTGCTGGAAAATACACTGTAAACATATATAAAGCTGGTGACAAAAGAACACCTTTAGCAACTGATACTTTAAATGTTTTGCCTAATGGTACTTTTACAGTAAGTGCTATCTTACTTGAAAGCACAATTCAAGTATTAACACTTAAGGATACTATCCCTACTACTAATAGAAAGATTTCTTTTGTAAGATTTTTAAATTTTTCTCCTGATGCGCCATTATTGACTTTGTCTTTACCTAATGGAAATACTTTATTTAATGGTGTAGAGTATTTGGAAACAACAGGCTATTATCCTTTAGATTCGGGAATTTATGATTTCTTATTAGAAAGCACTAATGATACTGCTAACAAAAAATACATACGACAAATAAAATTAGATAATGATCAATGTCACACTATCTTTATAATTGGTCTTGTTGATGGTACTCCTAAATTAGGTTCTTATATTGTTTTAGATGGAGTTCAAAACCAATAATTTTATTTATAAACAAACTGCTATATAACCTTTTGTATGATTATATAGCAGTTTGTTTTTTATATTTTATTCATCATCACCAGTAAATAAACTCTTAAGCCATGCAAAGAAACCTTTATCTTCGTCTTTAGTTTCTTTTATCTCTTCCCCTTCTTTTTCTGGTTCCTCTATTTCTGCAGTCTTCATTATAAATTTAACTTTTCCATACATATCATCTTTTTTACCTGCAAAGTTATCATAATCCTTTGAAGCATTGATAAGTTCATCCTTTAATGCAACTGCATCATCAACAGTTGTAATCATTATTGAACCCTTATCATATAAAGGATTTATACCTTCATCATGGAACATCTTCATAGCATTATTTAATTGTTTGCTTCCATCAGATAGCTTGTTTATTCCATCTTCAAGAGTTGGTAAAGAACTAATTAAACTTCTTGCTTGGGCTACATTTCCTTTGCTTAGTGCGTCTTTGGTGATTCTTAAGATATCTGCACTATCTCTTAAATCCTGTTGCATACCTAATAGCTCATTAGACATAGCATTTACTTCCTGTACCTTACCAGGAATACTATTGGCATCAATTGAACCTAATGTACCTTGTACACTTTGGATTAAGCCATCTGCTTTATCCAATTTAGTTTTAAATCCCGATAAATCTGATGCTAAATCCGGATAATTAGGTAATGATTTAATCAAATTTTCTATTTTGGCAACTTCATTACTGTTATTACTTATATCTCCAGACAATGTCTTCAACGAGCTAACTAAGTCTGCTACTTCATTAATTTTTAACTGTCCTACATAATCAGAAATATCATCAAGTAACTCACCATTTCCATTTAAACTATTTAATAATTTTGCTAAATCCTGTTGTGTTTTTTGATTAGCAATAGCCTTATCTGCTGCATTTAATATTGGTGCTGTAGTTTTGATTGTATTTAATGCGTTAACAACTTGAGGTAAAGTAGCCATTATTCCTTGTAAATTTTTCAATGTACCTTGTAAACTTGCCAATTTTTTCTCATTATCTAAAACATTTTTCTCAATAGCTTTATAAGTATTTCCATCGATACTTTTTATATTATTACTAATCAATGCTTTTAGTTGACCAGCTTCTTGAGCATTAATTGCGCCAGCACTTTGTAAAGACGTAATTTTTTTATTTAATTCAGTATTTTTTGTGGCTATCTGTTCTGGACTTAATCCTAATAGTTCAAAATTCAATAACATATAAGCTGATGCATAATTTTTAACATCTCCACTCATTTTTTCTATGCTTGCTGAGTCTAGACCAGATAGATTTAAACTATTCAAATCTATTCCATCTAAAGATTTAACTGCAGTTATGGCATTATGCACTCCTTCTAAAAATTTATCCATACCACCTGCT
>JAQXTC010000119.1 GCA_029219285.1 Clostridiaceae bacterium | reverse complement strand
TAATATTAATATAAATGAAACTTATCAATTTATTAAAAGTTTATGTTAAATAATGTTTAAATTGAAATGAAAATATGGTAAGGCGTGGTGAGTGATTAGATGAGAAGTTATTACAAAGCTTACAAGAAAGTTGGTAAGATTAGTGCTTCTTTATTAGAAGAATTAGGCTTTGCAACGGATGGATATGTTTATGCATCACCAGGAGTATTAAATCACATAAAGAAACGCCATGGAAAGCAGCTTACAAAAAAGGTTAAAAATAATTTGATAGATACTATGAAAGCTATTATAGAAAGTCCTGATTATGTAGGTATTGATAGAAGAAGTGGTAAGAATTATGCATTTCAGCTTGTTAAGAAAATTGACACAACCATTTTATTAGGATTAGAGGTGGATTTAGAAGAAAATTATATTTATGTTTCAACGTTGTATCCATTAACTAAAGGTAAAATTAATAATAAGTTATATAGTGGTAAACTGAAAAAATATGCAGATGTTAATTTTTTGTAGCTTTATTCAATGAACTTGAAACTTTTGGGTTTACAAATTATAATATAGATTGATAAGGTATTTTGAGGTGAGAAAAGGCTCCTCATACGCTGAAATAATTCAGTAAACAGAGATGCAGGATACGCCGCCCTGCCAAAATACATATCAAGAATATTATGACTTTTGGGAAACCAAAAGTTTTTTATTTATACTATGTACGATAAACTTTAGATTTACTTAATGGAGGAATAACTATGAAAAAAGTAGCTGTTATTTTTAATGGTGGTACTATATCTATGAAAGTGGATGATAGATTAAAAGCTGCAGTACCTTCTTTAACAGGAGAAGAAATAATGTCTATGGTTACGGGAATAGAAGGTTTTGCTGAAATTGAAAGCCATACATTTTCGTCATTACCTTCACCTCATATAACACCAGAAATTATGTTTGACTTATCAAAACTTGTGAGAGAACTTGTAAATAGAGATGATATATCAGGTGTTGTAATTACACATGGTACTGATACGCTTGAGGAGACGGCGTATATGTTAGATTTAACTATTAATACTACTAAACCTATTGTAGTTACAGGTGCTATGAGAAGTAGTTCAGAATTGGGTTACGATGGTCCTTTTAATTTAGCAACATCAATATGTACAGCAATATCTGATGAAGCAAAAGGAAGAGGTGTTTTGGTATGCTTCAATGGTGAACTTAATAGCGCCAGAGGTGTCACAAAAGCTAATTCAATGGCATTAAATGCCTTTAGAACACCAAGCTTTGGACCTATAGGTATTGTTGATAACAATAGAGTTATTTTTTACAGAAAATGTCCTAAAGGACAACATCTTGATATACAGGATTTAAATTCTCAAATAGCATTAATTAAATGTGTGGCTGGAATGGATGATTCATTTATTAATTTTGTTATAGATAATGGATATAAAGGAATTGTTCTAGAGGCGTTAGGTAGGGGGAATGTTCCACCTAAAATGGTTGATGGAATTAAGAGAGCTATTGAAAAAAATATACCAGTTGTAATTGTATCAAGATGTTTTGAAGGTAGAGTTTTTGAAAGCTATGGTTATGATGGTGGTGGAAAAAACCTAAGAGATCTTGGCGTTATTTTTGGCGATAACATGCAAGGACAAAAAGCAAGAATAAAACTTATGGTAGCATTAAGTTATAGTGATGATATTAATTTTATAAAATCTTTTGTTGAAGATGGATTATATCAAGATAATTAAAAACGAACATTATTTTTGTTTGATGGTTTTTACATACGTTATATTGACAATTATTGGATTGAAATATATAATAATATTCGTACTGAGAGAATTTGGTACGAATATTTTTTTGTTTAAAATTTAATATTATCCAAGGAATTAGGGGGAGTATACATGCAAAATGTAAAAGAAAAAGGAAGATTGCTTGAGATTTTATCCAATGAGAAAGTAAACTATAAAAAAGAAATCTTGGCTGGAATAACTACCTTTTTAACAATGTCCTATATTATAGCTGTTAATCCTAATATTTTAGGAGCAACAGGAATGCCAGCTGGTGCGTTGGTAACAGCTACATGTTTAGCAGCAGGACTAGCAACTATATTAATGGGCATCTTTGCTAATCTACCATTTGCTTTAGCTTCTGGTATGGGATTAAATGCTTATTTTGCTTTTTCAGTCGTTTTAGGTATGAAAATTGATTGGCAAATTGCTTTAACTGCAGTATTTGTAGAAGGTATTATTTTTATTTTATTAACATTATTTAAGGTAAGAGAAGCAATTGTAAATGCAATTCCTGCAAATTTAAAACTTGCAGTTACAGCAGGTATTGGATTATTTATCGCGTTTATTGGATTGCAAGATGCAAAGATAGTAGTAGCCAATGAAAGTACTTTGGTAAGTCTCGGAAGTTTTAAATGTCCAACAGTACTAATAGCATTAATTGGACTTGTTGTTGTAGTACTTTTAGAGAAAAAGAGTATTAAAGGAGCAATATTATTTGGTATTGTTGTATCAACATTATTAGCTTGGGCTTATGCTTGGTACGATCCAACATATGCAGCAGAGTTAGGAATAGTTTTACCAAATGGGGTATTCAAATTTGAAAGTATAGCACCAATAGCTGGTAAGATTGATTTTAGTTATATGTTTAATGCTGAAACAGCAGGAACATTCTTTACAATAGTATGCACATTTTTATTCGTTGACTTTTTTGATTCATTAGGAACATTTGTTGGTGTTGCATCAAGAGCTAATATGATTGATAAAGATGGTAATGTAAAAAATGGTGGTAAGGCATTAATGATGGATGCAATCGGAACTACAGCTGGTGCATGTCTTGGAGTTTCAACTGTAACAACTTTTGTAGAGAGTTCAACAGGTGTTGCAGCAGGAGGAAGAACAGGATGGACTTCTATAACAACAGGAGTTTTATTTTTACTTGCTATGTTCTTTTCACCAATATTTGTTGCAATTCCATCATGTGCAACAACTCCAGCATTACTATATGTAGGATTTTTGATGCTAAGTTCAGTAAAGAAAATTGATTTCACTGATTTAACAGAAGGCGTGCCTGCATTTATTACTATAGTATTTATGCCATTAACTTATAGCATTGGTGACGGATTAACATTTGGTGTTTTATCATATGTTGTATTAAATGTTGTATACAATTTATTCTTGGCAAAGAATAATGAAAAGAAAAAGATATCGCCAATTATGATTGGTTTAGGTATTATATTCTTATTGAAATTATTATTTATTTAAGATTATAAAACTTGGTAAGTAGTGCATACTTACCAAGTTTTTTTGTTATTAAAAGGTAACATTAAGCATAGACCATACAATGAGATAAAAGATTTGAATGAAATACATAAAATATTGTTGTAAATGTGAACAATTTGTTAACAAATTGTTGACTATATTTTTTTTATGAATTAATATAAAAATAATTCGAAGAGAAAGTGAGGTATATCATGGTTAAAAGTATGACTAGCTTTGGAAGGGCACAAAGCGTAGAAGGCAGTAAACATTTATTTTCTATCGAAATGAAAAGTGTAAATAATAGATACCTAGATATTAACATCAGATTACCTAAATTTATGATTGCACTTGAAGAAGAAATAAGAAAAATCATAAATAAAAAACTAAATAGAGGTAAGGTTGATGTATTTATAAACTATAAAAGCTATGATAAAAGCAATAGTATACCTACTTTGAATTTAGATTTAGCTAAGGGATATTATGAATGCCTAAAGAAAATAGAAAATGAATTAGGCTTGGAAAATGATATTACTGTTAGTAAAATAGCAAAATTTCCAGATGTTATTACTCTAGAGGCTGAGGAAGAAAATTTAGAAGAAATATTAAATGAAATTACACCACTTATTTCTTCTGCCTTAGATTCAATGTTAGATATGAGAGTTACTGAAGGTGAAAAGCTTAAGGTAGATATTCTTTCAAAACTTGAAGTTATTGAGGGAGAGGTTAAAAAGATAGAGTCTTTTGCTGAAAAGGTACCTTTAAACTATAAAAAGAGATTAGAGGACAGATTACATGAATTGACTAAGGATGTAACTATAGATGAACAAAGAGTTGCTATGGAAATTGCACTTTTTGCAGATAAAGCAGCAGTAGATGAAGAGATTACAAGATTATATAGCCATTTGAGTCAAATGAGAAAAACATTAGATTTAGATGAACCAATTGGAAGAAAATTAGATTTCATTGTTCAAGAAATGAATAGAGAAACTAATACAATAGGTTCAAAAGCAAATGATATGAATATGACAAATATTGTCATTAACATAAAGAACTTGCTTGAAAAAATTAGAGAACAAGTTCAAAATATAGAGTAAATTTAGGAGGGAAATTTTAAGATGAATAATATTAAGCTTATTAATATTGGTTTTGGAAATATAATTTCGGCAAATAGGTTAATTGCTATAGTTAGTCCAGAGTCTGCACCAATAAAAAGAATTATCCAAGAAGCAAGAGATAGGGGCATGTTAATTGATGCTACATATGGTAGAAGAACTAGAGCTGTTATAGTTACTGATTCAGATCATGTAATATTATCAGCTGTTCAACCTGAAACAGTAGCTCATAGATTATCAACAAAAGATGATGTTGTAGATGAGGTTGATGACTAAGATGAATAAAAAAGGTATTTTAATTGTAATATCAGGACCTTCAGGGGCAGGTAAAGGTACTATATGCAAAGCTCTTTTAGAAAAACATGATGATTTATATCTATCAGTTTCAGCAACAACAAGAAGCCCGAGAGAGGGAGAAGTAGATGGTGTCAATTATCACTTCTTAACTAAGGAGAACTTCAAAGAAAAAATTAATGAAGGAGATTTCTTAGAATGGGCTGAAGTTTACGATAATTTTTATGGAACTCCTAAATCAAATGTTGAACAAATGCTTAATGCTGGTAAAAATGTAATATTAGAAATTGATATTCAAGGTGCATTAAGAGTTAAAGAAAATTGTGAAGATGGGGTATTTGTATTCATACTACCACCATCAATGGAAGAACTTAAAAATAGATTAGTAAGTAGAGGAAGTGAAACACCAGAATCATTAATGAAGAGATTCACATCTGCTTACCAAGAAATTAATTATATATCAAGATATAATTATGGAGTAATTAATGATACTGTTGAGAATGCAGTAGAAAAAGTTGAAAATATATTAGCTGCAGAAAAATGCAGAGTAGACAGAATTAAAGATTTTATATTAGAATCCAAGGAGGTTTTTATTCATGAACGATAATATGATTAATCCATCAATAGTAGATTTATTAGAAAAGACAGAGGACAGATATTCTCTAATTGTAATTACATCAAAAAGAGCTAGACAAATAATAGATGGTTCTGAAGAACAAGTTAAAACTAACACAGGAAAACCATTAACAGTTGCAATTAATGAACTAGACCAAGATAAGATTTCTTTTGAAAGAAAAGGAGATTTAAATAAGTAGAAATGAACAATAAATGTGTTGTAATAGGTGTAACCGGAGGCATTGCTGTTTATAAATCTTTAGATGTAATAAGTTCGCTTAGAAAAAAAGATGTAGAAGTTCATGTTATTATGACAAAGTCTGCTACAGAATTTGTTACTCCATTAACTTTTCAAAGTCTAAGTCAGAATTTAGTTGTAACTGACATGTTTGCAGAACCAAAGGCTTGGGAAATACAGCATATCAGTTTAGCACACAAGGCAGATGTATTTCTTGTGTGTCCAGCAACTGCTGATATAATTGGAAAGGTAGCTAATGGTATTGCAGATGACATGTTATCTACAACAATTATGGCTACAAAGGCAAAGGTGATTTTTGCACCAGCAATGAATACTAATATGTATACAAATCCTATAGTTCAAGCTAATATTGCTAAGCTTAAGGAGTATGGTTATGAATTTATTGAGCCGGATAGTGGAAGATTAGCTTGTGGAGATATGGGCAAAGGAAAACTGCCAAAGCCAGAAGTTATAGTTGAAAAAACTATGTGTGAACTTAATGAAAAAAAAGATTTAAAAGGTAAGAAGGTAGTTGTAACTGCTGGACCAACAAGAGCAGATATTGACCCAGTTAGATTTATCTCTAATAGATCAACAGGCAAGATGGGATATGCTATTGCGGAAGAAGCCAGAGATAGAGGTGCAGAAGTAGTATTAATTTCAGGCCCTACTTCTCTTGATAAACCTTATGGAATAAAAACTATAGATATTGTTACAAATGATGAAATGTTAAAAAATGTTTTTGACAACTTTGAAGATGCAGATATAGTTATAAAAGCAGCTGCTGTTGCAGATTATAAGGCTAAGAATTATAGCACGGAGAAAATTAAAAAAGGTGATGGCGATTTATCAATAGAACTTGTTCGTGATAATGATATTTTAAAACAGCTAGGTGAAAAGAAGAAAAATCAGATTCTTGTTGGATTTGCGGCTGAAAGCCAAAACCTAATAGAAAACGCGCAAGGCAAGCTTGAAAGAAAGAATTTAGATTATATTTTAGCTAATGACATAACAAGTAAAGATACAGGCTTTGCATCAACAGATAACCGAGTTACTATTCTTACAAGATATGGTGAAAAGATATGTCTTGATAAGATGAGTAAGAAGAATGTTGCAGAAAAATTATTTGATATTATTATGGAAAAGCGCGGAATTTAGCGCTTTTTCTTATATTTAAGGAGTGAGGTTTATGATAGATTTATATGCGGAAATAATTATAAATAGTGATGCAATAGAAATTGATAGACCTTTCACTTATAAGGTTAGAGAAGAAATCGAAGATACAATTCAAGTAGGTCATAGGGTAAAAGTACCATTTGGTAAAGGAAATAGGCCTGTAGAAGGTTTTGTAATTGGTTTAAAATGCGAAGGCGCTGAAAATATTAAAAGAATTAAATATGTAACATGTATTCAAGATGATGAGCCTATTTTGTCGAGAGATGATTTGAAACTAATTGATTTTTTAAGAAAAAAATATATGTGTAAGTATATTGACGCTATAAGAACCATAATACCAGTTGGTCTTATGAAGGGGTTAACTTATAAGAAAAAAATCGTGATTCATTTTGTTAAGGACTTAGAAGGAAAGTATTTAGAAAAAAACAATTATGTAAAACTTATAGAGTTTTTAAAAATCAATAATGGGATATTCACTAAAACTGAACTTACTAAAGAATATGGCTTTACAACTTATACGATTAATAAAGCTATAGAAGAAGGTTTTATAAAAGCTGATGAGAAAGTTGTTTATAGATATAATACAAGAAGTTACTCTGAAGATAAGGCAAAGATACTAAATGAAGAACAACAAAGTGCAGTAAACACTATAATTAATAGTAAAAGTCGTGGCTTTTTATTAAAAGGTGTAACTGGGTCCGGTAAAACTGAAGTATATATGAATCTTGTTGAAAAGGTATTACAGGAAGGCAAGTCAGCCATTATGTTGGTTCCGGAAATTGCTTTGACACCTCAAATGATTGAAAGGTTTAAAGGCAGATTTGGAAGTAATGTGGCTTTATTTCATAGTAAATTATCACCTGGTGAACGATTTGATGAATGGTTTAGAATTAAAAGAGGTGAAGCTAGGCTTGTTGTTGGCGCTAGAAGTGCTATTTTTCTACCATTAAATGAATTAGGTCTTATAATAGTAGATGAAGAACATGAGAATACTTATAAATCTGAACAAAATCCTAAGTATAACACTAAAGAAGTAGCTGAATTTTTAAGTGAAATAAAAGGGTGTAAATATATTTTAGGATCTGCAACACCATCAGTAGAAACTTATTATGAAGCAAAGTCTGGTAAGATTGAACTTATAGAAATGAAAAAGAGAGTTTCTGAAAGACCACTTCCTAAAATGGAAGTTGTGGATATGAGAGAAGAATTAAAATCTAGAAACTTATCTTTACTTAGTAGAAAGCTTTTTGAAGCTATAGAAGAGAACTTACAAAAGAAAGAACAAACTATTTTATTTTTGAATAGAAGAGGTTTTTCAACATTTGTATCTTGTAGAAGTTGTGGCTATGTTTTTAAATGTCCGGAATGCGATGTGTCAATGACATATCATAAAAATGGATATTTAATCTGTCATATGTGTGGAAGAGCTCAAAGACAAGTGAAAATTTGTCCTCAGTGTGGTAGCAAATATGTTAAATTCTTTGGTGCTGGAACGGAAAGAGTAGAAAATGAAGTCAAAAAGTATTTTCCAAAGGCACGAGTTTTAAGAATGGATGTTGATACAACTAAGACAAAAGACTCTCATGAAAAAATATATAATGCCTTTAAAAATGGTGAGGCAGATATTTTGATTGGAACACAAATGGTTTCTAAAGGCTTAGATTTTAAAGATGTTACTTTAGTTGGAATTTTGGCTGCGGATATTTCATTAAATATACCAGATTATCGATCTGGAGAAAGAACTTTTCAAATTATTACACAAGTTGCAGGAAGAGCTGGAAGAGGAGATAAAAAAGGTAGGGTAATAGTTCAAACTTATACACCTGAAAATTCAAGCCTTAAATATGCACTTCAAAATGATTATGAATCTTTATATAATGATGAAATTAGCACAAGAAGAGCTATGAATTATCCTCCATTTAGTAAATTATTTTTAATAAATGGATTATGTAAAGATGAGAATAAATTAAGAAAGTTCATGAATATATTAATAGATAGAATACAGGCGATTTTATCCGAAGAAAATGAAATTGAAATATTAGGACCTAGTCCATGTATTATAACAAGAATAAAAGATAATTTTAGATGGCAAATTATAATAAAAGGCAATATTACTGACGAAATAAAAAAAAATATTAAAGAATTGCTTTATGAATTGACTAAGAGTGTTTATAATGAAATAAGAATAAGTATGGATGTAAATCCAAACAATATGTCGTAGGAGGATGGAGAAAAGTGGCAATTAGAAATATAAGAATAGATGGAGACGAAATATTAAGAAAGAAATGTAGAAAGGTTGAAAAGATAGATGATAGACTTTTAACTTTGATACAAGATATGGTTGAAACAATGTATGATGCTGATGGTGTTGGCTTAGCAGCTCCACAAGTTGGAATACTTAAGAGACTTTTTGTTATAGATGTATATGATGGTGAAGGAATCAGAGTTTTTATAAATCCAGAAATACTTGAAACAAAGGGAAAACAAGATGGAGAAGAAGGATGTCTTAGTGTCCCTGGAGTAAGTGAAGAAGTTGTAAGACCAAACTATGTTAAGGTTAAAGCCACAAATGAAAAGGGAGAAGAGTTTATATTAGAAGGAGAAGAACTTCTTGCAAGAGCTATATGTCATGAGAATGATCATTTAAATGGTGTATTATTTACTGACTATTTAAAGTAACATTTGGAGGAATTTAATTAATGAAAATTGTATTTATGGGAACTCCGGATTTCGCAGTTCCTTCATTAGAAATGCTTATTAAAGAATATGATGTTAAAGCTGTTTTTACTCAACCAGATAGACCAAAGGGAAGAGGTAAAAAACTAAGTTTTTCCCCTGTTAAGGAAGTTGCAGTTAAACATGATATTAAAGTATATCAACCAATAAAACTTAGAAATGAAAGAGAAATGATTGAAGAGTTAAAGGCTATTGAACCTGACTTTATAATTGTAGTTGCTTTTGGTCAAATTCTAACTAAAGAAATTTTGGATATTCCAAAGTATGGATGTATAAATCTACATGGTTCTCTTTTACCTAAATATAGAGGAGCTGCACCAATTCAATGGGCTGTTATTAATGGAGAAAAGGTATCAGGTAATACAACAATGCTAATGGATGAAGGGTTAGATACTGGAGATATGCTTTTAAAAGATGAAGTTGAAATCCCAGAAGAAATGACAGCAGGAGAATTATTTGATTTATTAATGGAACGTGGTGCTGATCTTTTAAAGAAGACAATTGATGGAGTAGCTCAAGGTAGCATTACACCAATTAAGCAAGAAGGCGAAACAGTTTATGCTAAGATGCTTAGTAAAGAAAAGGCTATTATAAACTGGAATGATTCTGCTGAAGAAATTCATAATTTAATTAGAGGATTAAATCCATGGCCTATAGCATATACAAATTACATGGGCCAAAAAATGAAAATATTTGAATCTAGAGTGTTAAAAGAAAGTTCAGGTAAAGAACCAGGTACTATTATAGAAGTTAGTAAAGAAGGTATTAAAACTGCCTGTGGAAAAGGTGTTCTTTTAATCAAAAAGATACAATTTCCAAATGGAAAACCACTAATGGTAGAACAATACATTAATGGACATAAGATAGAGAAAAATGAATTATTAAGATAGGACGTGAATGTTTATGTATCATAGTTTTTATCCAATGTATTTTGATCCAACATATTTAATTCTTATACCAGCAATACTAATTGGAATATGGGCTCAAATGAAGGTTAAATCAGCCTATAATAAGTATAGTAGAGTGTATTCAAGAAATGGATATACAGGAGAGCAAATTGCTAGAATGATGCTAAATGAGGCTGGATTATTTGATATTCCAATTGAAATCATTCATAGAGAATTAGGAGATCATTATGATCCATCAAGCAGAGTATTAAGATTGTCACCTGACGTATATTCTGGTACAACAATTGCTTCAGCCGGAATTGCTGCTCATGAGGTAGGGCATGCAATCCAACATAAAGAAAGTTATGCTCCTTTGAAATTAAGAAATTCTATATTTCCAGTAGCAAATTTGGGTTCATCACTTAGTTGGATATTATTGATAGCAGGTTTAATATTGTCCATTAGACCTTTGGTTTACATTGGAATTGCTTTATTTGCTTTTGCAGTTATATTCCAACTTGTAACACTTCCAGTTGAATTTAATGCTTCTAATAGAGCACTTAAAATATTAAAACAAAGAAATATTCTTATGGGTGAAGAAGTAAATGGAGCATCAAAGGTTTTAGATGCGGCAGCAATGACTTATGTTGCGGCAACAATTATGGCAATTTCTCAACTTTTAAGACTTTTAGCCATAGCCAATAGAGATGATTAATGAGGTAAATTAGATGAATAGTAGAAGTATTGCGGTTAAAATTTTAGAAAGAATTACAGAAGAAGGAGCTTACTCTAATATAATTTTATCAAATGAATTGAATGCATGTGATTTAGAAGAAAATGATAAAGCACTTGTTACTGAAATAGTATATGGTACTTTAAGAAGATTAAAATCTATCGATATGATAATATCTTCATTTGTTAGAGATATTAAAATTATGGATAGAAAAGTATTGAATATTCTTAGAGTTGCAATATATCAAATGGAGTATCTTGATAAAATACCATCATATGCAGCCGTTAATGAAGCTGTAGAACTTGCTAAAGAAATCTCTGAAAAAGATTCAAAGTTAGTTAATGGTATATTAAGAAGCTTTGTTAAAAAGGAAGGCGAATATGACATAAGCTTTAGGAATAAGATAGATGAAATTGCTTATGAATGTTCTTTTGAACCTTGGATGATAAAATTATTTATTAATCAATATGGAGAAGCAGAAACTCTTAGAATTTTGACAGGATTAAATGAAACTCCTACAGTTACAGTAAGAGTTAATGAAATAAAAGCAGATTATGATGAGACTTTTGAGGCACTTGAAAATGAAGGATATAATATAGATGAAGGTTATATATGTCCAGAAGCAATATCTATAAAATCAGGAAGAGGTATTGAAAAGAACAAACAATTTATAGAAGGTAATATAACAGTGCAAGATGAAAGTGCTATGTTAGTTGCACCACTTCTAAATGTTGATGAAAATGATGTGGTCTTAGATTTGTGTTCAGCACCAGGCGGAAAAACAACTCATATTGCAGAACTTTTAAATAATACTGGTGAAGTTTTGGCTTTTGACCTTCATGCTAATAAGCTTGATCTTATAAAGGAAAACTGTGAAAGATTAGGTCTAACTAATGTAAAAACAGAAGAAATGGATGCTACTAAGTTAAATAGTAAACTTGTAGGGCTTGGAGATAAAGTTCTTATAGATGTACCATGTTCTGGACTTGGAATTATAAGAAAAAAACCAGAAATTAAATGGACTAAAAAGCGTAAAGAACTTAAAGAAATTGTTGAAGTGCAAAGAAGTATCATGAATAATGCTTGGGAATACTTAAGAAAAGGTGGAGTAATGGTATATTCAACTTGTACTTTAAATAAGGAAGAAAATGAAGAAAATATTGAATGGTTCTTAAATAGACACAAAGATGCTCAAATTGAAAAGGTGTTTGTTGGTAAAGCAAATAACTTAAGATATGATGATTTAGGGACATTAACTATTTTGCCAAATGAATATATGGATGGATTCTTTGTTGCAAAACTTAAGAAGAAGTAGGTGTTTGAAATATGGAGAATATTCTTGATTACAGTTTAGAAGAACTTCAATCATGGATGAAAAACAATAATGAAAGTGCTTTTAGAGCTAAACAGGTATTTTCATGGATATATAAAGATATTTGGAACTTTCAAGGTATGAGAAATATTCCAGCATCTTTAAAGGAAAAGCTAAGCAACAATTTCTATATAGGTATTCCTGAAATAGAGACAGAGTACAAATCAGATATTGATGGTACTAGAAAACTATTATTAGCTTTAAAAGATGGCAATTTGATAGAATGTGTTATAATGAAATATAAATATGGTAATTCCATTTGTATATCTACTCAGGTAGGGTGTAGAATGGGGTGCAAATTCTGTGCTTCAACTATTGAGGGAAGAGTCAGAAATTTAACTGCTGGTGAAATATTATCAGAAATTTTAGTAGCTCAACATTATTTAGGCGAAAGAATTTCTAATGTGGTTCTAATGGGTAGTGGTGAACCTTTAGATAATTATGATAATGTAATTAAATTCTTAGAACTTGTTAATGCTGAATACGGATTAAATATTGGTCAAAGACATATAACTTTATCTACTTGTGGAATTGTTCCTAAAATATATGATTTAGCAGACAGGGATTTAAGCATAACTTTAGCTATTTCATTACACGCATTTAGTGATGAAAAAAGAAAAGAGATTATGCCGATAGCAAATAAGTATTCAATTAAAGAAATCTTAGATGCATGTAATTACTATATCGAAAAAACAAATAGAAGAATAACATTTGAATATTCGCTTGTTAAGGATGTTAATGATGGTGTGGAAGATGCAAAGTCATTATGTAAATTGTTAAAAGGAATGCTTTGTCATGTGAACCTAATTCCTGTAAATGAAGTGAAAGAAAATAGTTTTAAACGTTCTTCTGAAAAAGCTATATCAGATTTTGAAAATATATTAAAAAATCTTAAGATAGATGTTACAGTAAGAAGAGAAATGGGAAGCGATATAAATGCTGCTTGTGGTCAGCTTAGAAGAAGCTATATTAAAGAAAAAAATAGACCCGAAAATTGAAATGGGGGAGAATAATGGTAGGTTTTTTAAGCGATATTGGGATGGTACGAAGTTTAAATGAAGATTATGTCCTTGTATCTGAAAATGAGAATTACAATATTTATGTAGTTGCAGATGGCATGGGAGGTCATAATGCTGGAGAGGTTGCTAGTAAAATGGCAGCTGAAGGTATTATTGCTTACATAAATGAAAATTTTTATTCTAAAGATGAAAAAGAAATATTAAAATTAGCTATAGAAAAAGTTAATAATGATATTTATAAACATTCTTTAGAAAGTACAGCTTTAAGTGGCATGGGTACAACAATAACAGCGTGTCTTGTTACTAATAAAAACACAATTGTTGCTAATGTTGGTGATAGCTCGTGTTTTGGTATCAAAAATGATGTTATTGTAAAAATTACAAAAGATCATAGTCTTGTTCAAGAACTATTGGATTTAGGTACTATAACAGAAATAGAAGCTGCTAATCATCCTAAAAAGAATATAATCACAAGGGCAGTAGGAACTTCTGAAGAAGTTGATGTTGATATGTTTGTAATTAATAAAGATGTTTATGATAAATTTTTACTTTGTTCAGATGGTTTAACAAACGAAGTAACTAAAGAAGAAATAATGTCTATAGTTATCAGTAATAATGAGTTAAATGATGTTTGTTCAAAACTCGTTAATCTTGCAAAATATAAGGGTGGAAGAGATAATATTACAGTTTGTTGTTTGGAGGAGAGTAAACTATGATAGGAGAAATACTAGGAAACAGATATGAAATAGCCGAAAAAATTGGCGAAGGTGGAATGTCTGTAGTATACAAAGCTAGATGTAATAAGCTAGATAGATTTGTTGCAGTAAAAGTTCTAAAAAAAGAATTGTGCGATAATGAAGATATAGTAAATAAGTTTAAAAGAGAAGCAACTGCAATAGCTACATTATCAGATAATAATATAGTGAATGTACTTGACGTAGGTACTCAGGATGACTTGAATTATATTGTTATGGAATATGTTCAAGGTAAAACTCTGAAAGAAGTAATAAAAGAGTTTGGAAAACTTAATTATGAAACAACAATAAAGATTGGTATTCAAATTGCAAGAGCACTTGAATGTGCACATAAGAATAATATAATCCATAGAGATGTTAAGCCTCAAAATGTATTAGTTACAGATGAAGGCGTTATAAAGGTTACTGATTTTGGAATAGCTAAATCAGCAGATTCAAGTACCCTTACTAATACAACAACAATTATGGGGTCTGCACAATATTTTTCACCAGAACAAGCTAAAGGAACATTTATTGATGCTAGAACTGATTTGTATTCATTAGGTGTTGTTTTATATGAAATGTCTACTGGAAAGCTTCCTTTTGATGCAGACTCTCCAGTTACAATTGCATTAAAACATATTCAGGAAGAACAAATAGCACCTAAACAAGTAAATTCAAGAATACCTGAAAGTTTAAATAAGCTTATATTAAAACTTATGGAAAAGGATGCAGGAAAGAGATATCAATCAGCTAGAGAACTTTTGGTTGATTTAGATAGAATAAAGGAAGATCCAAATGCTGTTATAGCAGCTGATATGAATGAAAGTGATAATGGTAAAACAATTGTAATGTCTGCTGTTAATCCGTTAGTTGAAAATGTTGAAAAAAATAATGCATCAAGTGTAAATGATGAAGATAGTGATGATTATTATGATGATGACGATTATTATGATGATTATGATGACGAAGATGAAGACGAAGAGCCTAGAATAAGAAGAAAAAGTGGCAATTCTAATAATAAGAAAAAAATGATTATTGGTATTTTATCAGCAGCGGCAATACTTATATTAGGATTAGTTGGTGTATTTGCATTACAAGGATCATCATCTAAAGATATAACAGTTCCTAATATTAAAGGCATGACTTTAGTTCAAGCAAAAAAAGCTTTATCTGATGTAGGATTAGTTCTTGAAGAAGCAGGAACTGAAGAAAGTTCAGAAGCAGAAGGTACTATTTTAGAAGTTAATCCTGAAGTAGGAAGTACAGCTAAAAAGGGAGATAAAGTTAGAGTTATAGTAAGTGCTGGAGAAACTAAAATTAAAATGCCTAATTTAATAGGAAGCGATGCTGATAATGCTCAAAGTAAGCTAAAGA
>JAQXTC010000118.1 GCA_029219285.1 Clostridiaceae bacterium | reverse complement strand
TAAAAATAGTAGCTTTCCAATTGCGAGATGGGGCTACTATTTTTTTGAGATTTTTTCTATAAGTAACACTATAAATGTTAATAATGCTATTAAGAATATACCTGCTGTAAATAGTAACATTAAATCATCGTTACTCATTAGCACAACCTCCTTTCACAAGAAAGGTGAGTGATACCAGTAGCCCACATTCAACCGTTAAATTGTACTTTAGAATTATACTATAATTATGTAGAATTTATATACAAGAATAAATTGGAAAGACCTCATTTAGAGCGGTTACGGAGAACCGTATCATAAGTAAAGGATACGGTTCAAATTTTATATAATTAACAAATACTAATTAAATTTTTGAGGAAATTGTTTTACTATGCCATCAGTAATAATATCTGCAAACATAATCATATGATTTTCACCATTGTGATAATGCTGATAATTTAACAAATCCATTTGGAGTGAGAGTGAATTTTCATATTATAGAAAAAGATTTAGAAGCTAAAGGAGAAAGGTTAGGGACTTACGGAGTTATTAAAGTAGCTACTACTTTCCTAGGAGTATCAGTAGAAAATACTGAACTAGGTCTTGAAGCAGCAGGATATGAGTTTCTATCTAAAGATAATGAAACTATAGAACAAATACTTGAGGTAGGGATGTAAAATGAATAAGATATGCATACTTGGAAGTATGAATATGGATATAGTCCTTAGAGTTAAAAATCAGCCTAAAGAAGGAGAAACAATCTTAGCAAAGTTATTTGAGAAGATACCTGGTGGCAAGGGAGCAAATCAAGCAGTTGCAGCAAAGAGAAGTGGTGCAGAAGTATGCATGATAGCAAAGATAGGAACTTTTTTAATTTAAACTATAAGAAGTGATATCATCATCTGTTATAAATATATTGCTATTGTTTATAAGCTTCACATCTAATGCATCGTTAGGAATCTCATAATAAGCTTTATTTATATATGAATCTGTAGGCTGAAATTTACATCTGCTTAGGCATTTTTCACCTTTAGAGTTTGTATATTCAAAATATACAGATTGCATATCTAAGTTTTCTTTATTTATTTCTAATAAGTAGTGATCATAGTGAATACCAATAACCTCATCATATCCATAATATTTTGCAGCATAATCATTAATAATAGAAGATGGTGAGTTTTCAAATTGAGAATATGAATAAAAGTTAAAAAGTAAATTTGATGGTTCTTTTATTATTGAAAGCACTAATACAGATGAATTAGCACTTGATTCAATTCTTTCTTGCACATCTTTATTCCAACTTCTTAGTATAACAACATAAAAGTTCAATGTTATTGTTAAAAGCAATAATGCGCCAACAAATATTGGAATTGATATTATTTTTAATTCTTTAATATTAATATATGGTAAAAGCATTAGTACTGCAATTATTATAAATGTACAGGATAAAAATAAACTTCTGTAAGGAAATTCTGGCATAACGCTCATAACTAAAGCATTTACAAAGCCTACTAGTAATAAGTTTATACTTTTTAAGATGATATTATCTGGTGTACTATTTTGAATGTTTCTTATAAATAAAAATAAGTATAATGGAATTAACATAATTACATATTTAAATGTATTTATTAAATTTAATATTTTAACAGGATAAGATGTATAACGAAGTCCTGCAACATAAAGTATTACAAGTGTAATAAGAGATAAAATTGATAAAGCATTTAAATATTTTTTCTCTTTTAAATTTTTTATGAGTTTTATAGTTTTATCTTTTAAATAAGTATTAATCAATATAAGTACTACATACAAAAATATACCTAACAGTACTTTAATTATTATTAGTATTACATCAAATTTATCTAAATGTGTAGATGATGCTCTTAAGAAATTACCAGGAGCACAGAATAATATTAGGCATCCTAATAAAAAGCTTCCATATACTAGTCCAGTTTTTAAATTGAATTTCCTGTTAACTAAATCATAAATAAGATATGCTCCTCATCCTAAAGCTATAGTTTCCTAAGACATTCCACTTAAAAAGGCTAATAACATAACAATAGGTAGTTTATTTGTATCTTTGTTATAAATGTAAATAAAAAGGAGGAATAAGGTAGTTGGCCAAAGGTAATTTAAACTTCCTGAAAGCCATATTACAGTTTCACCAAATACAGGTATAAATAAAAATGCTATGCTAAATGTAAAAATAGTTAAAAAAAGCGAAATCTTTTTGTTAGATAATTTCATAACTAAATATATAAATAGACAAAAAACTAATGAATTAAAAACAGCAAATAAGTTGTGATCTAGAAATAAAAATAATTGTATAAAAAAGTGAGCTAATATTCTTCCTGTCCAATTAAGATACAATATTTTTTGAGAAGTAATAATATCAGATAGAGAAGAAAGGCGGATACTTGTCCAAGTTATATGACTATAATTAAATTCATCAGATTTAAAGTTCATATTAGTTGATAAAATTAATATTATAAAAAATATAAATGTAAATATGTAAAAGTTGTAATTTGAAAATAATTTTTTCAAGGATTTCATTTTAAGTATCCATTCCTTTCGATTTTAATTGCAAACATATAAACAGATTATAAAATAAAACAAAATATAAATCGATAATTGTAAGACTATAAAATAATTTCCAATAATCCTTTTGACACTATCATTTTTGTTACAAAAAGATATTAATTTGGTTATAAATGAAAGGTAAATAGAATAATTAACCATAGAAAGCATGAAAACCCATGAAAACCAATAGTCTTTTCGTGGGTTAATTATAAATGTCTGTATAAAAATTATAGCCTTTATTTTATTTCATAATATTATTTATAGATGAATCTATATTTTTCAATGATTTCATAATGTTTTCAACTTCAGTTTTATCATTATTTTCAGCTAAAGCATGAGCTTCAGTTATACAGGATTCAACAGAAGATATTTTAGTTTTGGCTTCATTTAAATAGGTTTTAAAATCTTTTTTATTCATAATTACTCCTTTAATTCATTTAAAATTTAAATATAGGGCTATTTATTCAGATATAATTATTATTAAATAATTTTTTAATATTTATACTATAGATGCATTGGTTATAATTTATTGGATTGGTAAATTTGTTAACCTAGTATAGGGAATAATGAAGATATAATAAAGGCATCAGTAAATACACTAACTGTTGCAGCCAACAAACTTGCAGAAACTAGAAAAGATTCACAGCCCAAAGAACAAAGAATTATTGATATAATGAATTATATTCAGAATAATTATAAAACTGTAACCATGGATGATTTATCAAAAGTATTTTTCTTATCAAAGCCATATTTGTCAAAGTATATCAAAGAAAACACAGGTAAGACTTTTCAAGAGGTGGTAATGGATATCAGAATGGACAAGGCTAGAAATCTATTAAATAATAGTAATGAAAGCATTGAAAATGTTGCATATAAAATTGGTTATCATAATGTAGAACATTTTAATAGATTATTTAAAAGAAAATACAGTATAACACCTATGGAATATAAAAAAAGGAAATAATAAAAAGTAAAAATAAATATAAAAAATGTGTTGACAAATAATTCTAAATAGAATAATATATCAATATACCAATTCGTAGTAAACATATAAGAGTTATATATTTTTATCAAGAAAGACTGAGGGACTGGCCCTATGAAGTCTGGCAACCTGAATTTTTAAAATTTAAGGTGCTAATTCCTGCAGATAGTAAGATATCTGAAAGATAAGAATGTAGATTATTTTTTATTTAAGCTACTTTCTTATTCATAAGAAAGTGGCTTTTTTTATTTTAAGACTAAACTGACTAGAAAACTAGAGGTTTATGCAGATAATGCATAAACCTCTTTTTTGTTTACTAAAAAACCATTTATAAAATAACAAATCAAATATCTAATTTTAAAATTAATAATAATTTCAAGGGGGAAAATTAAATGAGTATTAAAGAGAAAAGAAATTTCAAATTTGAAACATTGCAAGTGCATGCAGGACAGGAGACACCTGAATTAGAAACAGGAGCAAGAGCAGTACCAATTTATCAAACAACATCATTTGTTTTTAATGATTCTAAAGATGCTGAAGATAAGTTTAATTTCAAGAAGGATGGATACACATATAGTCGTGTAAATAACCCAACACAAACAGCTTTTGAATTGAGAGTTGCAGCTCTTGAAGGTGGGGTTGGAGCTTTAGCTACAGCATCTGGTGCAGCAGCAGTAGCAATAGCTATTGAAAATATAGCATCAAATGGAGATAATATAGTTGCTGCAAACACACTATATGGAGGAACATATAACTTATTTAGTCATACATTGCCTAAGTTTGGTATTACTACAACCTTTGTAAATGGTGATGATCCTAAAAACTTTGAAAAAGCAATAAAGGAAAATACAAAAGCTTTATATTTTGAGACTTTTGGAAATCCAAATTCAAACATTGTTGATATTGATGCAGTTGCAAAGATTGCTCATGAACATGGAATTCCACTAGTTGTTGACAATACTTTTGCAACACCATATCTTTTTAAACCTATTGAACATGGTGCTGATATAGTTGTTCATTCAGCAACAAAATTCATTGGAGGACATGGAACATCAATAGGTGGAGTAATAGTTGATTCAGGTAAATTTGACTGGGTTAAGTCAGGTAAATTTCCTGAACTTACAAAGCCAAATCCAAGCTATCATGGAATTGTATTTACAGATGAATTTCCACAGGATGCCTATATAATAAAGGCCAGATCTACAATACTTAGAGATACCGGAGCTTCACTTAGTCCTGTTAATTCATTTGCATTTTTACAGGGGCTTGAAACATTATCTTTAAGAGTCGAAAGACATGTTGAGAATACAAAAAAAGTTGTGGATTTTTTAAAGAATCATCCTAAAATTGAAAAAGTAAATCATCCTTCAGTGGAAGGAAGTCCGTATAATGATTTATACAACAAGTATTTTCCAAATGGTGCAGGATCCATATTTACTATAGAAATTAAAGGCGGAGAAAAAGAAGCAAAGGAATTTATAGATAAGCTTCAGTTATTCTCTATTTTGGCAAATGTTGCAGATGCAAAATCATTAGTTATTCATCCTTATAGCACTACACATTCACAGCTTAGCGATGAAGAATTGTTAAGTTCGGGAATAAAGAAGAATACAGTAAGACTTTCAATTGGAATAGAAAATATTGATGATATTATTTACGATTTAAAGAAAGCACTAGAGGATTAAAAGCTCACTAGAAAACTAGAGGGGGCTGTATGCTGAATGAATGAACAGACCACTGTTTAGAAGAAAAATATAAAAATAAAGTAAAGGGAAAACAGCAATTTAGTGTTTCAACTCAACACTATTCATTGATGAAGAGTTAAATGGAAAAAATATTATTGCAGTTCCATTAGAATAAGGCAATATTAAGATTGGAATTATAACTAATAACAAATCTAATTTGAGTAGATTGGGAAAAGCTTATATAAAGATATTAGCACAGTATATAGGTGATAAAAAAATGAATCAATATAGATGAAAGTTATAACAAACACATATTTTTATGTATTTTATTTCTTAAATTCATAACAGTATAATATTCATATAATCTAGATTGTATAGAAAATACAATTATATTGGGGGAGATACAATGAAGAAAGAAAATACACCATTTATAAATTTGAATTTCGGGGTTATTTTAATTTCGAAATTCAAATTTTTTTTGCGAAAATTTAGTAATACTAAGATTGAATTTTAGTATTGCTAATTGAAAAAAAATTATACATAATTAGTTTGAAATGTAAAAAAATGAATTTTAAGAAAATATTTTTAAAAAATGGAGGTAGTATTATTGGGAAGAGCATTAATAATTGGCGCTGGTGGTGTAGCTAATGTAGTAATTCATAAGTGTTGTCAAAACCCAGAAGTTTTTGAGGAAATATGTATAGCAAGTAGGACACTATCTAAGTGTGAGGCAATAAAAGAAAAACTTAAAGGTGGACAGACTAAAATACAAACTGCACAAGTGGATGCAGATAACACAGAGATGTTAATTCAACTAATTAATAATTTTAAACCAGATATAGTAATAAATGTAGCATTACCTTATCAGGATTTAACTATTATGGATGCTTGTTTGGCAACTGGTGTTAATTACATGGACACAGCTAATTATGAGCCTCTTGATACAGCAAAATTTGAGTATAAGTGGCAATGGGCTTATAGAGAAAAATTCGAAAAAGCGGGAATAACAGCATTATTAGGAAGTGGATTTGATCCAGGGGTAACAGGAGTATTTAGTGCATATGCACAAAAACACTATTTTGATGAAATTCATAGTATAGATATAGTAGATGCAAATGCGGGAGATCATGGATATCCATTTGCAACTAATTTCAATCCAGAAATAAATATAAGAGAAGTAACAGCTAAAGGAAGTTATTTTGAAGATGGTAAGTTTATAGAAACTGAACCTATGTCAATAAAGAGAGTATATAACTTGCCTGAAATAGGACCAAAGGATATATACTTACTTCATCATGAAGAATTAGAATCTTTAGCATTAAATATAAAAGGTATTAAAAAAATGAGATTTTGGATGACTTTTTCACAAAGTTATTTAAATCATTTACAGGTACTTCAGAATGTAGGAATGACATCTATAGAACCAATAGAATTTGAAGGAAAGCAAATAGTTCCATTACAATTTTTAAAAGCAGTTTTACCAGACCCAGCATCATTAGGTCCTAGAACTAAAGGTAAGACAAACATTGGATGTATATTTAAGGGTATTAAGGATGGTAAGGAAAAGACTTATTATGTTTACAATGTATGTGATCATCAAGAATGTTATAAAGAAGTAGGTTCACAAGCTATTTCTTATACAACTGGAGTTCCAGCAATGATTGGTGCAATGATGTTAATGACAGGGAAGTGGAACAAACCTGGTGTGCATAATATAGAGGAATTTGATCCTGATCCATTTATGGAGCAATTAAACAAGCAAGGATTACCTTGGCAAGAAAGCTTTTCACCAGATTTAATAGATTAGGTAAAAAGATATGAGTATAGATTTTAATTCATTAAAGACACCATGTTATGTAGTAGATGAGAGCTTGTTAATTAAAAATCTTGAATGTTTAAAATATGTACAAGATAAAACAGGCTGTAGTATTCTTTTAGCACAAAAAGGATTTTCTATGTATTCAGTTTATCCTCTTATTAGAAAGTACTTAAAAGGTGTTACTTCTAGTTCACTTTTTGAAGCTAAATTAGGTTATGAAGAGATGGGAAAAGAAGTACATATTTATGCACCTGCTTATAAAGAAGATGAATTTGATGAAATAATGAAATATTCAGATCATATTGTATTTAATTCTTTCAATCAGTGGAATAAGTTTAAAGATAAGATTAAAAATTCAAAGAAACACATAGAATGTGGTATTAGGATTAATCCTGAATATTCAGAAATCAAAACTGATATATATAATCCATGTTTTGAAAATTCAAGACTTGGAACCACATTAGAGAATTTTAATGAAGAAGATTTAGAAGGAATAGATGGATTACATTTTCATACAATGTGTGAACAAAATTCAGATACATTAGAGAATACTTTAAAAATTGTTGAAGCTAAGTTCGGAAAATACCTTAAAAATATGAAGTGGCTTAACTTTGGTGGAGGACATCATATTACAAGAAAAGATTATGATATTGAAAAACTTATAAAGTGTATATTATATATGCAAGAAAAGTATAATCTAAAAATATATCTAGAACCAGGCGAAGCGGTGGCCTTAAATACAGGGTTTTTAGTATCTACAGTTCTAGATATATTAAATAATAATATGGATTTAGCTATTATGGATACTTCAGCAGCTTGCCATATGCCAGATGTATTAGAAATGCCTTACAGGCCAGATGTTTTAAATTCAGGAGAAGCCTTTAAGTATAAGTATACTTACAGATTAGGTGGACCAACATGTCTTGCAGGAGATATAATAGGAGATTACTCTTTTGAAAAGCCATTAAAAGTAGGAGATAAATTAGTGTTTTGTGATATGGCTCATTATTCTATGGTTAAGAATAATACTTTTAATGGAATTAACTTACCAGATATAGTTCTTTGGAAAAAGGATGGACCTGAAGTTATAAAAACTTTTAATTATGAAAATTTTAAGAGTCGTTTATAAAAATAGGCAAGATAATTTTAGGACAAAGTAGGAATGAATATACAAAAGTGGGTAAAAGAGATTTTTAAACAATCCCCCACTTTTTATAAATTGCAATAATTAAAAGGAGGCTAGAGGTTTGGGTGATAAATTAAAATTGTATGGATTTAATAATCTTACAAAGACTCTTAGTTTTAATATCTATGATGTTTGTTATGCCAAAAGTGAAAGGGAACAAAAAGATTATATAGCATATATAGATGAGCAATATAATTCTGATAGATTAACAAAGATATTATGTAAAGTTACTGAAATGGTAGGGGCGCATGTCTTAAATATTTCAAAACAGGATTATGATCCTCAAGGGGCTAGTGTAACTCTCTTAATAACTGAAAAAGCATTACCAGCAAAACTTATAGATAAGTCATGCAATCTTGGAAAATATTCAGATGAAGATGCAGAAGCTAAAATTGTAGCAACCAGAGATTCTGTAGTAGGACATTTAGATAAAAGTCATGTTACAGTACATACTTATCCAGAATATCATCCAGGTAATTCTATTGCCACCTTTAGAGTAGATATTGATGTAGCAACTTGTGGAGAGATTTCGCCTTTAAATGTATTAGATTATTTAATTGGAAGTTTTGATTCAGATATTATTACTATTGATTATAAAGTAAGAGGATTTACAAGAAGTATTGATGGTTATAAGCTTTTTATTGATCATAAGATAACTTCTATTCAAGATTATATATCAGAAGAAACATTAAAAAAGTATGATGCTGTAGATATTAATGTTTATGAAGCTAATATGTTTCATACCAAAATGCTTATTAAAGAAATAGATTTACAAAATTATTTATTTAATACAGATGTTTATGAAATAAATCCAAAGACAAGATTAAAAATATCAACGAATCTTAGAAGAGAAATGATAGAGATATTTAGTGGAAGAAATATTTATTAATAAGGAGGCTCTCTGAAGATGAAGCAGTTAAGAAATGATGAAGCACCGATATTAGAAGCTTTAAATAGATATAAATCTATGAGGGTGCTTCCTTTTGATGTACCAGGACATAAAAGAGGAAAAGGAAATCCAGAACTTACAGAGTTCTTAGGGGAAAAATGTTTAACAGTAGATGTTAATTCCATGAAACCTTTAGATAATTTATGTCATCCAATATCGGTAATAAAGGATGCAGAAGAATTAGCAGCAAAAGCTTTTGGAGCTAAACATGCTTTTTTTATGGTGAATGGTACAACTTCTGCGGTACAGGCGATGGTCATGAGTGCCTGTAAAAAAGGTGAAAAAATTATAATGCCAAGAAATGTACATAGAAGTGCTATAAATGCATTAATTTTAAGTGGAGCTATACCTGTGTATGTAAACCCTGGTACCAATAAAGAAATTGGCATTCCACTTGGTATGTCAGTAAAAGATGTGGAAAAAGCTATCTTAGAAAATAGAGATGCAAAGGCTGTTTTAGTAAATAATCCAACTTATTATGGAATATGTTCTAATTTAAAAGCTATAACAGAGCTTGCTCATAAATATGGAATGAAAGTTTTAGTTGATGAAGCTCACGGAACACATTTTTATTTTAGTGATAAACTTCCTATGTCTGCAATGGAAGCAGGAGCAGATATGGCAGCGGTAAGCATGCATAAAACTGGTGGATCTCTAACTCAAAGTTCCTTGTTATTAATTAATAATGACGTAAATAAGGGATATGTTCATCAAATAATTAATTTGACTCAGACAACAAGTGCATCTTATCTTTTATTATCATCTTTAGATGTGTCTAGGCGAAACTTAGTATTAAATGGGGAGAAAATTGTAGATAGGATAATAGCTTTAGCAGAATATGCACGTGAAGAGGTAAATAAACTTGGAGGCTATTATGCATATTCCAAGGAACTTATAGATAATGATGCTGTATATGATTTTGATATAACTAAGTTGTCTATTTGTACTTTAGGAATAGGTTTAGCTGGTATTGAGGTATATTCAATACTAAGAGATGATTATGAAATACAAATAGAGTTTGGAGATTTAGGTAATATTCTTGCAATAATATCTGTAGGTGATGAAGATTTAGCTATAGAGAGATTAGTGTCATCATTATATGATGTTAAGCGTCTATATTCTAAAGATAGAACTGGTATGCTTGATCATGAATATATAAATCCAGAAGTTGTTCTAACACCTCAAGAAGCATTTTATAGTGATAAAAAGTCTGTACCAATAGAAAAAAGTGAAGGTAATATATGTAGCGAATTTGTAATGTGTTATCCACCAGGTATTCCTATACTTGCACCAGGTGAAAGAATAACAAAAGAAATCTTAGAATATATAGATTACGCAAAGCTTAAAGGGTGTTCACTTACTGGAACTGAAGATGAAAAAATTGAATTTATTAATGTTGTAAAGAGGTGAGAGTTATGGATTTATGGTATACAGAAGAACATTCAAAAGATGTTCGTTTTTCAATAAAGGTTAATAAACAAATATTCACCAAAGAGAGTAAATTTCAAAGGATAGATATACTTGAAAGTGAGGAGTTTGGAAGAATTTTAACCTTAGATGGATTAATAATGGTTACGGAAAAGGATGAATTTATTTATCATGAAATGATAACTCATGTGCCTATGGCTGTTAACCCTAATATAAAAAAAGTTTTAGTTATAGGAGGAGGCGATGGCGGTTGTGTTCGTGAGCTTACTAGATATAAAACTATTGAAGTAATTCATATGGTTGAAATAGATGCAGATGTTGTAGAAGCTTGTAAAGAATATATGCCATCAACAGCTTGTAAGTTTAATGATGAAAGAGTAAAAATATTTTACGAAGATGGTTTGAGATTTGTTAGAAGAAAAGAAAATGAATATGATTTAATTATAGTAGATTCAACAGATCCTTTTGGTCCGGGAGAAGGTTTATTTACAAAAGAATTTTATGGCAATTGCTATAAGGCATTAACAGATAGTGGGATTTTAGTTAATCAACATGAAAGTGATTATTATAATGATTATGCTAAGTCTATGAAAAGGGCCCATAAGAGGATACAAGAAGTTTTCCCTATATGTGAAATATATCAGGCACATATACCAACTTATCCTTCTGGTCATTGGCTTTTTGGATTTGCTTCAAAGAAATTTGATCCATTAAGAGATTTTAAAGAAGAGGAATGGAATAAACTTAATTTACAAACAAAATACTATAATACAAAGTTACACAGAGGTGCTTTTGCACTACCGAATTATGTTAATGAAATGATGGTGATTAAGGAAGATGAATAGCAATGTTGAGGTATTTATTGGGTGCACTAATAATTACGAAGAATCAAAAGTAGTACTATTTGGGGCTCCTTTTGATGGGACAACATCCTATAGACCTGGAACTAGATTTGGAAGTAAAGCTATTAGAAGTGAATCTTTTGGGATAGAAACCTATAGTCCTTATCAAGATAAGGATTTGGAGGATTATAAAATCTTTGATTGTGGAGATTTGGAATTATGTTTTGGAAATACAGAAAGAGTTTTAAAGGATATAGGAATTCAGGCAGATAAAATATTTAATGATGGAAAAGTACCAGGAATGCTTGGTGGAGAACATTTAGTAACATTGGGAGCTATAAGAGCAGCTGTGAAAAAATATCCTGATTTAAATATTATACATTTTGATGCACATACTGATTTAAGAGATGAGTATCTAGGAGAGACTTTATCTCATGCAACAGTTATGAGAAGAGTTTATGACATAGTTGGAGATAATAAAATAAATCAATTTGGAATTCGTTCAGGAGAAAGAAAAGAGTTTTACTGGGCAAAGGAACATACTAATTTAAACAAGTTTAATTTTCATGGTTTAGAAGATTCAATAAAAGCCTTAGCAGGAAAGCCTGTATATCTTACAATTGATTTAGATGTTTTAGATCCATCAGAATTTTGTGGGACAGGGACTCCAGAAGCAGGTGGAGTTAGTTTTAAAGAATTACTTGATGCAATAATTAAGGTTGGTAAGCTAAATATTATTGGATTTGATATAGTTGAGCTAAGTCCGATATATGATCAAAGTGGTGCATCAACTGCAATAGCTTGTAAAATTCTTAGAGAATTATTGTTAAGTATTCAGTAATTTTTAATGGGTTGAATTAATGAAAAAAATAATAATGGAGAAAAAACCACTAAATCTTATAAATTAAGGTTTAGTGGTTTTATTTATATTAAATACCTAATTCTTTTGCAACATTCTTTGAGAGTAGTTAGATGTATTGGTAAAATAAAAAAATTATATGGTTGTGACTTTGTAATAATATCAATAATTTTATAAAAAATGTACAAATAACAATATGAAATTGTTTACAAAAGGTGTAAAATATAGATATAAAAATAAGGATGAGGTGATTTTTATGGTTAGTTTTTTTGTCTGTTTAGCAATGTTACTTATTGGGTATATTGTATACGGTAGATTTGTAGAAAAAGTCTTTGGACCAGAAATGAATAGACCTACCCCTGCAATTGCTCATCCTGATGGAATTGATTATATACCAATGAAAACATGGAAAGCATTTCTTATTCAATTACTTAATATAGCAGGACTCGGACCAATATTTGGTGCTTTATCAGGAGCTATCTGGGGACCAAGTGTATATTTATGGATTGTATTTGGTACTATTTTTGCAGGTGGTGTTCATGATTTTTTAAGTGGAATGTTATCTGTTAGACATGATGGTGCTAGTATTTCAGAAATTGTAGGAATTTATTTAGGAAAGATTATGAAAAACGTAATGAGGGTATTTTCAGTAATACTACTTGTTATGGTTGGCGTAGTTTTTATGGTAGGTCCTGCTGGTTTACTTGCTAAATTAACACCTAATTTTATGAATGTTACATTTTGGACAATAGTAGTATTAATATATTATTTTTTTGCAACCTTACTTCCTATCGATAAAATCATAGGAAAGTTGTATCCCATATTTGGTGTGTGTCTTATTATTATGGCTGTTGGAATAGCAGGAGCAACTATATTTAATAGTGGGACAAGACCAATGCCTGAAATTAATTTGAGTAATTTACATCCAGATGGAAAACCAATTTGGCCATTAATGTTTATTACTGTAGCATGTGGGGCTATATCAGGTTTTCATTCAACTCAATCACCAATGATAGCAAGATGTATTAATAATGAGAAGAATGGAAGAAAAATATTTTATGGTGCAATGGTAGCTGAAGGAATTATAGCTCTTATTTGGGCTTCAGCAGGTGTAGCATTTTATAATGGAACTCAAGGATTACTTGAAGCAGGTGGTGGAAATTCATCAACTGTTTATGATATGTCAATTGCTTTGCTTGGAAATGTAGGAGGAGTACTTGCAATGATTGGTGTTATTGCTTGTCCAATTACTTCTGGTGATACTGCATTTAGAAGTGCTAGACTTACAATTGCTGATTGGTTTAACATTGATCAAAAAGTAATTAAGAATAGATTAGCATTATCATTACCTTTACTCATTGTGGGATATTTAATTTCACTAATAGATTATCAAGTTGTATGGAGATATTTTTCATGGTCAAATCAAACTCTTGCTATGCTGGTGCTTTGGGCAGGTGCTGTTTATTTAGCTAAATATGCAAAACTTTCAAAACCTATATCTTCATTAATTGCAGCTATACCAGCAACATTTATGTCAGCTGTAACATGTACTTATATTCTTTATGCGGAGGAAGGTTTTAAATTATCAACAACAATATCATATCCAATAGGAATTATTTTTTCTATTATTTGTTTTGGAATATTTTTGTATAAAACATTGATACCTTCATTAAAAAATAAATCAGTAAGTAATTAGTATTATATTATTCTAAATAAGAGTTATGTTAAAAGTGAATTTTAGCATAGCTCTTTTTAACGTCTAAGAAAGTATAAAATTAAAAAAAGCGGGAAGCCTTGGAAAGTTACAGGGTTTAGAGGTATTAAAGAAGTTAAGACGTTAAAAATATAGTGCCACAGCAGAACATTAAATTTTATAAAAAAGTTAATATTTTCTAAATATAGTATTGATTTTTTAGTGGGTAAGTGTTACTATGTAAACGTAGCCAATAAGGAAATATTTATTAAAATATCCTTATATAGGCTGTTTCAAAAATTTAGCGTGTTACTGAATAAATCAGGCATAAGCTTTAGATATTAAAAGTGAAATAATGGGTTAATCTTATTACTCAGAGGTTTTGTACATCCTTAAAAGAAATTATTAATTTATTATACGATATTAATGTACAGAACGTTGTAATTAATTTTAATTTACTCTATATTTCTATTTTATTTTCCAAGCTTATGCCTTTTGTTTTGTAACAAATAAAAATAGGAGGTATGAAAAATGGTAGGAATTATTCTTGCTAGTCATGGTGAATTTGCTAAGGGTATAATGCAATCTGGTTCAATGATTTTTGGAGAACAAGAAAATGTAAAAGCAGTTACATTAATGCCAAGTGAAGGACCTAATGATTTCAGAGCAAAATTAGAAGACGCAATTAAATCCTTTGATAACCAAGATGAAGTATTATTCTTAGTCGATCTTTGGGGTGGAACACCATTTAACCAATCAAATGCTTTATTTGAAGAGCATAAAGATAAATGGGCAATTGTAGCTGGTTTAAATTTACCAATGCTTATTGAAGCATATGGTGCGCGTCTTACAAGTGAATCTGCACATGAAATTGCAGCTCAAATTTTAAAATCTGCTAAAGAAGGAGTTAAAGTTAAACCTGAAGAATTGGAACCAGTAGATGTTGGTAGTGCTTCTCAAGGTTCAACTAATCAAGGTAGTGCAGGTAAACCAGGAAAATTTGAATATGTATTAGCTCGTATTGATTCTCGTTTACTTCATGGACAAGTAGCTACTGGTTGGACAAAGGCTGTACAACCTACAAGAATTATTGTAGTTTCAGATGATGTTGCAAAAGACAAGCTTCGTAAGAGTTTAATACAACAGGCTGCCCCTCCAGGAGTTAAAGCCCATGTTGTACCAGTTGATCATATGATTAAACTAGCAAAAGATGATCAGCATTTTGGTGGACAACGTGCAATGCTTCTTTTTGAGAACCCACAAGATGTTCTTAGAGCAGTATTAGGTGGAATACCATTAAAGACAATAAATGTAGGTTCAATGGCCCACTCAATTGGAAAGGTTCAACCAAATAAAGTTCTTGCATTTGACCAAAATGATATTGATACTTTCGCTAAATTGAAGAATAAAGGAATTAAATTCGATGTTCGTAAAGTACCAAGTGATTCAAAAGGAAATATGGACGAAATAATAAAAAAAGCACAACAAGAATTAAATAAACAAAAATAATTAAGTGATTAAAATAGAGAGGAGTAATAATTATGGATTTAAATATACTTCAAGTTATATTGGTCATTATTGTAGCATTTTTAGCTGGTATTGAAGGTATATTGGATGAATTCCAATTCCATCAACCAATAGTTGCATGTACATTAATTGGCTTAGTTACAGGTAATTTAGTACCATGCTTAATTTTAGGTGGTACTCTTCAAATGATGGCATTAGGTTGGGCAAATATAGGTGCTGCCGTAGCACCAGATGCAGCATTAGCATCAGTTGCTTCTGCAATTATTTTAGTTCTTGGAGGCCAAGGAAAAGATGGTGTTACTTCAGCAATTGCTATAGCTATTCCTTTAGCTGTTGCAGGTTTATTATTAACAATTATTTGTCGTACTATTGCTACTGCTTTTGTTCATTTTATGGATTCTGCTGCAAAAGAAGGAAATCTTAAGAAAATTGAAATGTGGCAAATAGCTGCAATTTGTTTACAAGGTATTCGTATTGCAATTCCAGCAGCTTTGATTTTAGCAATAGGTGCTGGTCCAATCAGTGATATGCTTGCTGCTATGCCTAAATGGCTTACAGATGGTTTAGCAATTGGTGGTGGAATGGTTGTAGCTGTTGGTTATGCAATGGTAATTAACATGATGGCTACAAAAGAAGTATGGCCATTCTTTGCAATAGGTTTTGTATTAGCAACTGTTTCTCAAATTACACTTATAGGACTTGGCGTAATTGGTGTTGCTTTAGCGCTTATTTACTTAGCACTTTCTAAACAAGGTGGCTCAAGTAATGGAGGAAGCTCAAACACTGGAGATCCTTTAGGTGATATTATTGATAGATACTAAGAAGGGAGAGAATGAACATGAGTAATGAATTAAAATTAACAAAAAGAGATCGTATTTCAGTTTGGTGGCGTTCAACTTTCCTTCAAGGTTCTTGGAACTACGAAAGAATGCAAAATGGTGGTTGGGCATATGCCATGATTCCAGCAATAAAGAGATTATATAAGACTAAGGAAGACAGAGCAGCAGCTTTAAAACGTCACTTAGAATTCTTTAATACTCATCCATATGTTGCTTCACCAGTACTTGGAGTAACATTAGCTCTAGAAGAAGAACGTGCAAATGGTGCTCCAGTTGATGATGTTACTATTCAAGGTGTTAAGGTTGGTATGATGGGACCTTTAGCTGGTGTAGGAGATCCAGTTTTCTGGTTCACTGTTAGACCAATATTAGGAGCATTAGGTGCTACACTTGCGATGAATGGTAGCATGCTTGGACCAATAATATTCTTCTTAGCTTGGAACTTAATCCGTATGGGATTCACATGGTATACTCAAGAATTTGGATATAAAGCAGGATCTCGTATTAGTGAAGATTTGTCAGGTAGTTTATTACAAGATATTACTAAAGGAGCATCAATCCTTGGTATGTTTATCTTAGGTTCGTTAGTTAATAGGTGGGTATCAGTTTCGTTTAAACCAACAGTAGCTTCAGTTAAGTTAGCTGACGGTGCTTTTATAGATTGGAGTTCACTTCCTGATGGTGTAGAAGGAATTAAAGAAGCTCTTTTACAACAAGCTTCAGGATTATCATTAACTGATACTAAAGTTACAACATTACAAAACAACTTAGATTCATTAATTCCTGGACTTGCAGGATTATTAATTACATTTGTTTGTATGTGGTTACTAAAACAGAAAGTATCTCCAATAATTATTATACTTGGATTATTTGCTTTAGGTATTATATTCCACTTAATTGGATTAATGTAATATTTGGTGATAAAAGCCTAGGCGTAAGCCTAGGCTTTTGTTAAAATATAAAATAGTAATAAAAAATAGACGCTGATAATTAGAAAGAGGTAGATAATATGGTTCAATCTATAAATACAAAAGTAGATTTAGTAATGGATTCAACAGCTTTTACTGGTCTTAATGATTATGGAAAAATAATGATTGGTGATAAAGCTTTTGAATTTTATAATGATCGTGATCCTCGTAAATTTATTCAAATTCCATGGGAAGAGGTTGAGAGTGTTATTGCATCCGTAATGTTTAAGGGAAAATGGATTCCAAGATATGCAATAAAAACAAAGAAAAATGGTACGTATACTTTCGCTTCTAAGGATACTAAACATGTTCTTCGCGCTGTTAGAAATTATGTTGATCCAGCCAATATGGTTCGTTCATTAAGTTTCTTTCAAGTATTAAAACGTGGTATAAAATCTATATTTACTAAGAAAAATAAGTAAAGAATAGAAATAAAATTATGTATGCTGAAAGAATGTTCTTAATCCAAGGAGGAATCTATAAAGATGCCAGAATTACCAGAGGTAGAAACAGTCAAAAGGATAATTAAACCGCAAATCATTACAAGAACAATCAAAAAGGTTAAAATAAATAATTCTAAAGTTGTAGGTTATCCCAATGTAAATGACTTTGTTAAAGGTGTGGTTAATAAGGAAATTAAAGATATGCAGAGGCGTGGGAAGTACCTTGCTATTATTTTTAATGATAATAGTATATTAAGGTTTCACTTAAGAATGACAGGACAATTATTAGGAAGGAGTAGTGTGTATTGTCCAAATTGTCAAAAGTGAAGAGTATTTTATCATAAGCTAATTTTTATAGTAGATTGTGTTGCTATAAGATTTAGCTTTTTTCATTTTGCGATGTGGATGATAACTTTACTAAAATACAATATATGTACTCAAGTAATAAAGAATTAACAGTACCAACAGAAATTGTTACGAGATAAAATATAACTATCAACAGATACTATATATAAATAATTATATAAGTCTGGTGATATTGTATGAGAGAACCTAAATTAATTATTAGTCAATGTTTAAATTCAGAGAAATGTAGGTATGATGGACAGGGATATGATGATAAGGTTGTATCATTACTTAGAGATTATGTTGATATACAAAGTGTTTGCCCAGAAAAAGGTATTGGTTTAAAAGTTCCTAGAGAACCCATAAGAATCGAAAAACATAAAGATGATTATATTCATTTTTTATAATCCTTCTTTCAAATAATATTTTTTATATCTACTGCAAATTACTTTATAAGGGTATAATAGCATTAAGAGGTAATTCTAAAAAGTTGAAATATTAGATATAATACTTCAATATTTTTGAACTATTAAGGTGAGAAGCATGGATAATAAATATTTAAAAACATTTAGAGCAATTATTAATAAAGAAAATATTAAAAACTAATATGAAAGGAAGAATTATTTATGTTATTTGATTTTAATTATTACAACCCGACAAGAATACATTTTGGTAAGAATTCACTTAGTAAATTAAGTGGAGAATTAGACAACTATGGAGATACTATACTTTTGGTGTATGGCAAGAATTCTATTAAGAAGATAGGATTATATGATAAGCTTGTTAAGATTTTAGATGAAAGTGGAAAAAAAGTAGTTGAATTATCTGGAGTTATGTCCAACCCAACTTATGAGAAAGTTTTAGAAGGTGCAAAACTTGTTCGTGATAATAAAGTAGATTTAATTTTAGCAGTTGGTGGTGGATCAGTTATTGATTGTGCTAAGGCAATTTCAGTTTCTGCTTTCTGTAAGGGTGATGCGTTTAAGAAATACTGGTTAAACAATGAAAAGATAGACAACGAAATAGTTCCAGTAGCATCAGTACTTACAATGGTTGGTACAGGTTCAGAAATGAATAGTGGATCTGTAATAACTAATGAAGAAATGAAAATAAAGACAGGAAGAGTTTTTGGACCAGAGGTAAATCCTAAATTTTCTATATTAAATCCTGAATATACTTTTTCAGTTCCTAAGTATCAAATGGTAAGTGGTATTTTTGATATTATGTCACATTTAATGGAACAATATTTTTCAGGAACAGATAACAATACAACTGATTATGTATTAGAAGCTCTTTTACGTTCAGTTATTGATAATGCTAGAGTTGCAATTAAAGATCCTGAGAATTATGAAGCGAGAAGTAATATAATGTGGAGCTCTACACTTGCATTAAATTCAATAACAGGATTATCAAAAGAGGAAGATTGGGAAGTTCATATGATTGAACATCAGTTAGGAGCATACACAGATTGTGCTCATGGCATGGGACTTGCTGCAATTTCTTTACCATATTATCGCTATATTTATAAATATGGTTTAGATAAGTTTGTTAGGTTCGCACATGAAGTATGGAATGTTTCCGAGGAAGGAAAAACAAAGGATGAAATTGCGCTTGAAGGTATTGTATGTTTAGAAACATTCATTAAAGAATGTGGAATGGCTACAACTCTTAGAGAACTTGGGGCAGAAAAAGAAATGCTGCCATTGATTGCTGAGTCAACAGTTTTAGGTGGTGGATATAAAAAACTTACTGCTGAAGAAGTTTTAAATATATTAGAAGCATGTTATTAAATAAAAGGACTTGTAGTAATTCTACAAGTCTTTTTTATTATTATTAAAATCCCAATACTTTAACAGAATGTCTGGATATTTTTCGAAAAAATCATTGAATAATCGTAGATCATCCACGGTTTCTTTACTTATAACATGCTCAATTAGTTCGGTTTCTTTTAAAGTATTTCTATTATTAGTTAAGTTTTGTAGGAATTTTTCTATAATATCATGCCGCTTAAATAAATATAATCCGAGTTTACGACCTTTATCAGTTAGAGTTATCATTCCATATTTTTCATAATTTATTAGTGAAAGATCACCAAGTTTTTTCATCATTTTTGAAGCAGAAGAATCTTTTACATTTAACATTTGTGCTAGAGTGTTTAACCTAACAAAATTATGTTCTTGACTGCATCGATAAATCATTTCTAAGTAATCTTCCATTGAAGAAGTTAGTAAATTCTTATCATGATTAATCATTTCATAGCCTTTTACTGTATGAAAATCTTTGTTAATTTAAATCACCACCTAATTTAATTATTAAGTTAAAAGAAAGTTGTTTTTTGTAACATATAGTCAAAAAAAAGAATACTTTAGACTGAGGAAAGATTTTTTCACTAAACTTAAAAAGAAAAGTAAAAGAAGGTGCAAAATATGATAAATAATATAGGATCTATTGATAAAAAGCCTCTTACTAGTATTCCATTGGGAGTAAAATGTAGAGTAATAGCCCTTAAGGCAGAAGGTGCCATTAGAAGAAGAATTTTAGATTTAGGTTTAATAAATGGAACAGAAGTAATAGGGCTTTCAAAGAGCCCATCAGGAGATCCTACAGCATATTTGATCCGTGGTGCTGTTATTGCATTAAGATCAGAAGATGCTTCAAAAATTATAGTTGAAATAATATAGTTCATTATAATAAATATTTTTTCAAAACAACAAAAATACTACAATTCAAGAAATATTTAGGAGGAAAATTGAAATGGGCTTAACAAAGCAGTCTACTGGAATTAATACTATTGATAAAGATTTGAAAATTACCAAAAGTTCTAAAGATGAAAGAATTGTGGCGTTTGCTGGAAATCCTAATGTAGGGAAAAGTACTGTATTTAATAGTTTAACAGGACTAAAACAGCATACAGGTAATTGGCCAGGAAAAACTGTAACTAATGCAACTGGCAATTATAGATATAAAGATAAAGAATTTATACTGGTAGATATACCTGGAACATATTCTTTAATGGCTAATTCAGAGGAAGAAGTAGTAGCTAGAGATTTTATATGTTTTGGAAATCCTGATGCAACAGTAGTTATAGTCGATGCTACATGCATAGAAAGAAATTTGAATTTAGTACTTCAAACTATTGAAATTACTGATAAAGTGATAGTTTGTGTTAATTTAATGGATGAAGCTAGAAGAAAAGGTATAACTATTGATCTATTAAAACTTTCATTATTATTAGGGGTTCCGGTTGTAGGAACAAGTGCAAGTATTGGTCAGGGATTAGATTTATTAGTAGATTCAATATATAATGTTACAACTAATAAAGTGAAAGCTAATCATTTAAGTATTAAATATGATGATGCAATAGAAGAAGCTATTTCTATAATTGAACCTAATATAAAGAATATTGCAAAAGAAAAAGTTAATTCTAGGTGGTTATCATTAAAGTTATTGGAAGGTGATGATTCATTATTAAATTCTATAGATAATTATTTAGGCATTAATATAACTGAAAATAATGAGTTGGCAATAACAACAAAAAAAGGAAGAGAGTATTTAAAAAGTAAAGGGGTAAACTCTGAAGTATTTAGAGATAAAGTAGTTTCAAGATTAGTAGAAAAATCTGAAAGAATAGCTAAGTCCGCAGTAAAATTTAAAAAGGATGGATATAATTCAACAGACAGAAAAATAGATAAAGTTTTAACATCAAGGAAATTTGGAATACCTATAATGATATTATTGTTAGGAGTAATTTTTTGGTTGACAATTACAGGGGCAAATTATCCATCTGAACTATTAGCTGATGGTTTGTTTTGGATACAAGATAGATTAACAGAGTTTTTTGTGAATATTGGAGCACCTGCATGGGTAGAAGGAATTCTGGTGCAAGGTATGTATAAAACTCTGGCTTGGGTAGTATCAGTTATGCTTCCACCTATGGCAATTTTCTTTCCACTTTTTACTTTATTAGAGGATTTGGGATATTTACCACGAGTTGCTTTTAATTTAGATAACTTTTTTAAAAAATGTTCTGCATGTGGTAAACAAGCTTTAACTATGTGTATGGGATTTGGTTGCAATGCAGCTGGTATAGTAGGATGTAGGATAATAGATTCTCCAAGAGAAAGATTAATAGCTATAATAACTAACAATTTTGTTCCGTGCAATGGTAGATTTCCAACATTAATTGCAATAATAACTATGTTTTTTGCGGGAATGTTTATGGGACCATTTCAGTCAGTTGTTTCTACAATAATATTAGTTGCAGTAATACTATTAGGCGTTTTTATGACATTTGTTATATCTAAAATTCTTTCCAAAACAATACTTAAAGGAATACCATCATCATTTACTTTAGAATTACCTCCTTATCGTAAACCTCAAATAGGTAAGGTTATTATTAGATCTATATTTGATAGAACCTTATTTGTATTAGGAAGAGCAATAGTAGTAGCAGCTCCAGCGGGAATAGTAATATGGATTATGGCAAATGTAACAATTGGGGATATGAGTCTTTTAACACATTGTGCTAACTTTTTAAATCCATTTGCTCAAATGATTGGATTAGATGGATATATATTAATGGCTTTTATTTTAGGTTTTCCAGCTAATGAAATTGTAATACCTATAATCATTATGAGTTACATGGCAACTGGAAGTATATTAGAATTAGAAAGTATGTCTGAACTTAGCAATCTATTAGTATCTAATGGATGGACATGGCTTACTGCAGTGTGTGTAATGTTATTTTCACTTATGCATTGGCCATGTAGTACAACGTGTTTAACTATAAAAAAGGAAACTCAAAGTTTTAAATGGACATTAATTTCTTTCTTAGTACCAACAATTACAGGCATCATTATATGCTTTATATTTACTACTATTGTCAGAATCTTAGGATTAGCATGAGGTAATTAAGAATTAAGAATTGGGAATTAATCGTGGACCTGTGGAGCATATGTTTCCACAGGTTTTTATTTAAAAAGTAAATTTTATAAAAAATATAGAAAACGGTTGCGCAAAACGTTTTCTTATGATAAATTATATGTATAGAAAAGAAAAAAATGTAAAAACAAAGGAAAAATGGTTGCACAAATAAGGAGGACATATGAGGAATTGGAAAGAAGATGCAGTGTGTTATCAAATTTATCCAAGAAGTTTTAAAGATTCCAATGGTGATGGAATAGGTGATTTACAAGGTGTTATTTCAAAGTTAGATTATATAAAAGATTTAGGTATTGATGTAATATGGATTTGTCCAATCTTTAAATCACCAAATGATGATAATGGATATGATATTAGTGATTATAAAGAAATAATGAGTGAGTTTGGTACTATGGATGATTTTAATGAACTTTTAGAAGAAGTTCATAAAAGAGGAATGAAGCTTATTTTAGATCTTGTACTTAATCATACTTCAGATAAACATCCATGGTTCTTAGAGTCAAGAAATTCTAAAGAGAATAATAAAAGAGATTGGTATATCTGGAGAGACGGAAAAGATGGACATGAACCTAATAATTGGGAGAGTATATTTGGAGGATCAGCTTGGCAATATGATGAAAAAACAGATCAATACTTTCTTCATTTATTTAGTAAAAGACAACCAGATTTAAACTGGGAAAACAAAGAGGTAAGAAAAGCTCTTTATGACACAGTAAATTGGTGGCTTGATAAAGGGATTGATGGATTTAGAGTTGATGCTATCAGTCATATAAGAAAAGAACCAGGACTTATGGACATGCCTAATCCAGAAGGATTGAAATATGTATCTAGTTTTGACAAACATATGAATGTAGATGGAATACATAACTTATTAGAAGAATTGAAAAGAGAAACTTTTTCTAAATATAATATTATGACTGTTGGGGAAGCTAATGGGGTAAAATCAACAGAAGCTGATTTATGGGTAGGAAAAGAAAATGGAAAATTCGATATGGTATTTCAATTTGAACATCTTGATTTATGGGATGGAACAGACGACTGTGAATTAGATGTTGTAGCCTTAAAAGAAACTTTAAGTAAATGGCAAAATGCCTTATATAAAGTTGGTTGGAATGCATTATTTATTGAGAATCATGACATAGTGAGAGTTGTTTCTAAGTGGGGGAATGATACTGAGTATTGGAAAGAAAGTTCTAAGGCTTTAGCAATGATGTATTTCCTTCAACAAGGAACTCCATTTATTTATCAAGGTCAAGAAATTGGAATGACCAATGTAAAATATGATAGTATTGATGATTACAATGATGTATCAACTCATAATAGATATTCTGAAAATATAAAAAGTGGAATGACAGAATCAGAAGCTCTTCATAATGAATGGATTGCATCTAGAGATAATGCTCGTACTCCAATGCAATGGGATGGAACAGAAAAGGCAGGATTTACTACAGGAACACCTTGGATTAAAGTGAATCCTAATACAAAGTATATTAATGTTAAGAGCCAAATAAAAGATAAGAACTCAATTTTGAATTTTTATAAATCATTAATAAAAATAAGAAAAACAAATACTACTTTTGTTGATGGAGAGTATAAGTTAATTTTACCTGAACACAAACAAATTTATGCATATACTCGTACAGATGATAATGGAAAATTTTTAGTGATTTGTAATTTAACAAGAGAAAATGCTCATTTTGAATTGAATTTAATGTTAGATAAACATGAAGTTTTACTAAATAGTTATGAAAAAGAATTCAATGAAGATGAACAAAATATACTAAGACCTTATGAAGCAAGACTTTATAAGATAATATAAGATAAAACTTAGGGGGAATAAACAATGGATTCAAAGAAAAAGAGAAGTAAAATATTTTCATTTGATTTTTGGCAAAAGTTTGGAAAGGCACTTTTAGTTGTAATTGCTGTTATGCCAGCAGCAGGGCTTATGATTTCTATTGGAAAGTTACTGTCAATGAATTTTGATGCACAGATTATTCAATCAATAGCTACAATAATGGATAACATAGGGTGGGCTATTATTGGAAATTTACATATTTTATTTGCTGTAGCCATTGGTGGATCATGGGCTAAAGAACGTGCAGGTGGTGCTTTTGCAGCTCTTTTAGCTTTTATATTAATCAATCGTATTACAGGAGCTATTTTTGGAGTAACAGAAAGTATGTTAGCTGATAGTACTGCAACTGTTACAAGTCTTTTGGGAAGAGAAATGATTGTATCTAAATATTTTACATCTGTATTGGGTTCAGCAGCCTTAAATATGGGAGTTTTTGTTGGAATAGTTTCAGGATTTTTAGGAGCTTATCTATATAACAAGTATTATAATTTTGATAAGTTACCATCAGCACTTGCATTCTTTAATGGTAAACGTTTTGTACCTTTTGTAGTTATTTTAGGATCAGTAGTTACAGGACTTATATTCTCAATAGTATGGCCTTTTATTCAAGGTGCATTAAATGATTTTGGTGATTGGATTGCAAGTTCTCAAGATACAGCACCAGTACTAGCACCATTTGTTTATGGAACATTAGAAAGATTATTATTGCCTTTTGGTTTACATCACATGTTAACGGTTCCAATGAATTATACAGAATTAGGTGGAGTTTATACTGTACTTACTGGGTCGGCAGCTGGTCAAGTTGTAGCAGGACAAGATCCATTATGGCTTGCATGGATTACAGATTTAGTTAATTTAAAATCATCAGGAGATATGACTGCATATAATGATTTATTAACAAATGTAACTCCAGCACGTTTTAAAGTGGGACAAGTTTTCGCATCAACATTCTCACTTATTGGTATAGCTTTTGCAATGTATAAAAATGTAGATAAGGATAAAAAGAAAAAGTATGGATCAATGTTCTTATCAGCAGGATTAGCAGTATTTTTAACAGGGGTATCAGAACCAATTGAATTTATGTTTATGTTCATATCACCACTTTTATACGGTATTCACTGTGTTCTTACAGGAATCAGTTTTGCATTAGCTGATTTTATAAGCTTAAGAATACATGCATTTGGATTTATAGAATTATTAACACGTATTCCAATGATGTTAAACGCTGGAATTGGCAGAGACATAATTAACTTTGTATTTGCTGGTGGAATTTTATTTGGAGTAAATTATGGTACTTTCAGCTTACTAATTAAAAAGTTAAACATAGCTACTCCAGGGCGTAATGGAAATTATTTAGATGATGAAAGTGAAGAATCAGCAAAATCTAACAAGTCGTCAAAAGCAGTTAATGATGAACAAGTTTCTGAAATAATTAGACTTTTAGGTGGAAGTAGTAATATAGTAGATGTAGATGCCTGTATGACAAGACTTAGAGTAACTGTAAAAGATACAGGAATAGTTGGAAAACAGGATGAATGGAAACAACAAACTGGAGCATTAGGACTTATTATAAAAGATAACGGTGTCCAAGCTATTTATGGGCCAAAAGCAGATATAATAAAATCTAATGTTCAAGATGCACTAGGAGTATAAAATGAAGTTATTAACTTTAAACTGTCATTCTTGGCAGGAAAGTAATCAAATTGATAAAATTAAATATCTTGCAAAGGTAATTATAGAAAACAATTATGATGTAATAGCTCTTCAAGAAGTAAGTCAACACATTGATAGTAAGTTATGTGAAGGAAAATTAAGAGCAGATAATTATATGTTGCTATTAAAGAAAGAACTAAAAAAAATATGTGATTGGAATTTTGATTCAGTTTGGGATTTTTCGCATATTGGTTATGATATTTATGAAGAAGGTTTATGTATTCTTTCTAAACACAAAATAACACATAAAGATAGTTTTTATGTAAGTAGAGATGAAACTACAGATAATTGGAAATCAAGAAAAGTAGTTAAAGCATCAATTGATTATAAAGGTGAAGAACTAGACTTTATTAGTTGTCATCTTGGCTGGTGGAATGATGAGGAAGAACCTTTCAAATTGCAAGTTGAAAAACTTAATAAAAAAGTAGATAGCAATAAAAGAACATTTTTATTAGGGGACTTTAATAATAATGCTAATGTAAGAAATGAAGGATATGATTTTATTAAAGAATCAGGCTGGATTGATACATATGAAATTGCATTAAATAAAGATGAAGGGTCTACGGTAAAAGGAAAGATTGATGGATGGGATAAGAATAGAGAAAATTTAAGATTGGATTTAATTCTTACAAATAAATCAATTAATGTTGAAAGTTCTAAAGTTATATTTAACCAAAAAAATAAGGATATAATATCAGATCATTATGGTGTAGAAGTTTATTTGAATATTTAAGAGAAATTAATAAATAATATAGATATAAGGTGAGGATTCACAGGTTCTGAATCTTCACTTTATTTTTTTATCTAATAAAGTATAAAATCAGGAAAATAGGGAAACATTGGTTTGACAGGACTTTATTATATGATATGATATAAAAATCATTAATAAAGGGAGGAAGGGAATGAGAGAAGGAAAAGATATGAGAAAACTATTTAGAGAGATTTTTGTCGGGATAATAATTGCGGCTATATCGATCCCAATTGGAATGGGGTATGCACAAATATCAGGATTACCTGCCGTATATGGATTGTATGGATCAGTGCTACCCATTTTAGTTTTTTCTTTAATATCATCATCACCACAATTTATTTTTGGTGTTGATGCAGCACCAGCAGCATTAATTGGAGGTGTTTTAGTAACTTTAGGAATAGAATCAGGCAGTCAAGAAGCTTTAGAAATAATACCTGTTTTAACGTTATATACAACAATTTGGTTGATTATATTTTATTTTTTTAGAGCTGGAAGATTTATAAATTATATTTCAACACCTGTTATGGGAGGGTTCATTACTGGTATTGGAGCAACAATCATATTAATGCAAGTTCCCAAACTTTTAGGATCACCATCTGGTCATGGAGAGTTATTTGAATTAGTAGAACTAATAATCAAAGCTTCTGCACATATAAACTGGTTGTCATTATTATTAGGATTAGGGGCTCTTCTCATTATTTCAATAAGTAAAAGATATACACCTAAATTTCCAATGAGTTTAGTTGTGATGATTTTAGGAGCAATAATGACCATAGTATTTCCGTTAGAGGAATATGGTGTTACATTACTTGAACAAGTTGAAGGCGGGCTACCAAGATTTGTGATACCTAATCTTTCATTAATTCATTTTAAAGATGGATTTATGTTGAGTCTACCAATAGCAGTAGTAATATTAGCTGAATCTTTATTAGCAGATTCAAGTTTTGCAATAAAAAATAATTATAAGATAAAAGAAAATCGAGAAATTATTGCATTTTCAATGGCTAATTTGGCCGCTGGACTTACTGGATGTTGTCCGGTAAATGGAAGTGTATCTAGAACTGTTATGAGTGAACAATATGGAGCTAAGACAAAAGTTGTTTCAGTAACAGCATCAATAGTTATGGCTATTGTATTATTGTTTGCAACAGGATTTATTGGATATCTTCCAGTACCTATATTAACTGCAATAGTTATATCAGCATTAATTGGAGTTTTAGAAATAGATGTAGCAAAAAAGCTATATAAAATTGATAAAACTGAATTCTTTATATTTATGGGAGCATTTGTATCAGTAATAGTACTAGGAACAATATATGGTGTTGTAGTAGGATTAATTTTATCTTTTGCAGCAATGGTATTGAAGTCAGCAGTTCCACCAAGAAGTTTTTTAGGAGTAATTCCTGGTAAAGAAGGGTTTTATGATTTAAATAGAAATCGAGATGCTAAAGAAATAAGTGGTACTGTTATATATAGATTTAGTGGAAGTTTGTTTTTTGCAAATATTAATACTTTTCAAGATGATATTGAAGAGCAGATTAATGAAGATACTAAGATAGTTATAGTTGATGCAGGTGGAATAGCTAGTATTGATACAACGGCTGCAGAAAGATTAGAGGTTATTAATAAAAAGTTTACAGATAGAGGAATCAAGTTTTATATAACAGAACACATCGGTGAATTAAATGATGAAATGAGAAGACTTGAACTTGGTCACCTTGTTGAAGAAGGAGTTGTTCGTAGGACTATAGAATCAGCTCTTCGTGATGTAGGAATGATTCAGCCATATCCTATCGAGGGGCAAATTCATAGGACAGTGAAGTTAAGACCTCTTATGATACAAGAAGAAATTCTTGAGGAATTTGAGTGGGCTTTTGGAGATGATGCTGAGGAACAAATGGAAAAGCATGCTGAAGAAATTATAAAAAATATAACTAGATTTACAGAGGCGTTTACACCAGAAGCAGATATTGATTGGAAAACAAAAGCATGGAGACATCTAGAAATTTATGATCAAGATAAACTTTTAGAACATCTAGAAAGACATTTAAATGAAATAGCTTCAAGGCTTGGCCAACCAGTAGATGCGGTAGAAGCAAATATCATGGAACATAGAATAAGACTTGAAGAAAAAATGCGCAAAGAAAATAGAGTGTATTATGATAAGTACATAGAAAAAAGAGAAAATTATGAAAAGCTATTAAAACGTGATAATCCCAAATTACATGACTATATAATGGAACATAGAAAAAAACAATATGAAATACTAAAGGAAACAAAACCAGAAATAGCAGAAAGAATAAAAGGCTGGATTCATTAGATAAATAAATTCTGTGTCAGATAAATTTACTGATACAGAATTTATTTTTATTTATAAAGTCCACGAAGCTATAATCAAAAAGCTTTGTGGATTATTTTAATTTAGGATTTTATATATTTGACTTTAAAAAAGACATGCTTTATAATTAATTGGAAATAAATGTAAATAGGGAGTAGGTGTGTATGTTAAGTATTATTAAAACTGCAATTATTACTATAACAATATCATTTATATCAGGGGTGCTGTTAGATTACTATAAGAACTATGCTCCGAGAATTTTATGTGATATTACTAGAGGCAGGAATATAAAACTTAATAACAAAAGAATAAAAGTATATACTCTAACTATTATGAACAAGTCTAAAAAAACAATTCATGACTTAAATATTAATTTAAAAGCTTACTGTGACAATTTGAAAATTGATGATGCTAAAATAACAAGTGGCTTAAAATATGATCTTGTAAGCAAAAATTATGTTTATGATGTAAGCATACCTTTTTTAAGTAAAAATGATAAATTCTCAGTGAAATTATATTTGGAAAGTTTACCAAAGAAAAAGTGTAGACCTATTATAACATTAAGATCACCAGAAAATTTTAAGAGAATAGATTCATCAGATGGAATACAATCAAGTATAAATGATTATAAAAACAGCAATGAAAATAATAAGGAAGTGAACGGTGGATATAAAGGACTTTTTAGAAACAAAAAGTTAATAATTTCTATAGTATCTGTATTGGTTTTATCTTTATGTGGAATTATGGCTGGCGAATATTTTGTTAAGGATAATGCTACATCCTCACCAGAAGTAACAAGTAATGAAAATAAAATAAATAATTTAAATAATGAGGCCAACAATAATCAAAAAGGAAGCACAACAAATAAAGAGACGACTACTATAAATGAAAAAACTAATTCCAGTAAAAATAATAATTTAGATTCTAATAAATCAAATAATAAAGATAATAAGGATTCAATCAATAACAATAGCAGTGTAGAAAATAATGTAAACAACAATAAATCTGAAGAAAAAGAAAATGAAAAGAATTCTATTGGTGATGATACAAAAAAAAGCATAGAAGACCCCAAAAAAGATAATAATGATGGTGATGGTACTAAATCAAATAAGCCTTTAGATTCAAAGAATATAGGTAATAATTCTGAAGAAACAAACGGTAATAATGATAATGAAAATAATAAAGCAACTAAAACACCATAATTTTTATAATGAAAATGTAAAAAAATATGCGGTTAGATATCGTGTATTTTTTTATGTTATAATTTAAAATACAATGGAATTAATGTTAACAATTCAACTTGTTGGATTTGGACTTAATGGGGTTCAGATGGCACAATAAGTTGAACTGGTGGAAGGAGATTGATTATGAAAAAGAAGTTGACGATTATAATATCAATAGCATTGTTAGTGTCTATAGTGATTATTGATAAATTTGAGCCTTTTGATTTGCTAAAAGATGAAGATTTAAATCAAGGGAATATTTCAGATGCTGATCTATCTTTTTCCGTATTATCAGATATTCATAATAATGATGAAAGATTAACAAAGGCGATTAAGGATTTACATAAAATAAATTGTCAAATGGATGCCATGATTTTAAATGGTGATACAGTTGATCAAGGGATAGATGAGCAATATGAAAATATAGCAAAGGTTTTAGAGAAAAATTCAAGTAAATTACCAAATAAGATTATAAAAAACATGGGTAATCATGAATATTACAATTATGATGCAGATACATGTACGGAGCAAGATCTTAAGGATAGACAGAATAAGTATTTGAATTTTTCTGGTTACGATAAGATATATCATGATGAATGGGTAAAAGGATATCATTTTATTTCTCTTGGATCAGATAGTAATAAAGTTAGTGAACTTAACAATACTGGTGCATGCATTTCTGATGAACAAATAAATTGGTTAAAAAGTAAAATTGAAGAAAAATATGAAAAGGGAAAACCAATATTTATATTTCTACATCAACCTATAAATGGGAAATTCTTCGAACTCAATGTTTATAGTACAAATAGAAGTAAAGAAATTGAAAAGATATTATGCCAATATCCTGAGGTTGTATTATTTTCTTCTCATAATCATATAAAACCAGATGAAGAAAATGATAAAAGCTTTAAACCAGTAACAGTAAGTACTGGGTCAGTTAATGCTAATTTTGTTAGAGATAAAAGTAATAAATATGGATACAGTTCTGATGATTCATTTAGTAATGGTATATATGTAGAGGTCAAAGGAAATAAAGTTATTGTTAAGGCAAGAGATTTTTTAAATAAGGATTGGATATATACTAGAGAAATATAAGAATATATATTATAAATAGCACAATAAAAACTCCTACAGATAAGGATAAAATTCTGTAGGAGTTTTTTGTTAAAGTGCAGTATCTACACCATTTACATTTGCTTGTTCATTATCTTCCATAGGAATTATAATACACTTCTTACCATCGATAATTTCAGATTTTATTTGTTGAACTTTTTCTGGCTTTACATGAAGAACAACATCATAATTTTCATTGCTATTATTATCTTCTTCAATATTAGAAGTAGTATCAATATCAGCTGCAGCTTGTTGAGTTCTTTCAAGCTTGTTTTGTAATATTTCAACTTGTTTTTCAAGTCTTAATTCCCTTTTTCTTTGTTCATTAGCAGTAAGAGCTTTTTTATCAATTAAGTGTTCTACTGCAGGAGGTGTATCACCAAATTCTTCAGTGTAAGATTTTTCGATTTTTTCTGTTATTTCATCAGGAACACCACTTTCAACAAGTAAATCTGAAATTGCAGTATTAGTTAATGTTATAGGTTCTTCTTGACTACCACCCATTTCAATATGTTCATCAATCATGTTATTCAGATTTTCTTGAATCTCCATGAAAAGTCGATCAGATTTTTCATCATCTCCCCCAGCAGCATTTTTTACTATATTAGTGAAGGATTCTTTTTGTTCTGTAGCAGTTCTTTTTGAGCTACATCCTAAAGTTTCTTCCATAAGTTCTGGATGAGTGTCTTTGGCATTTTTTGTATAATATAAAATTGAGTTAACATCAGAGCTTCTATCAGTAAAAGCTGGGAATAAGAAGCCATTCATAGGCATTTCTACAACCCAATCCCTAATTCTAGCTCCAATTCTATTGTCATCTTCAAAGTATCTAAGACCTGGTTTTGAAAGAGTTACAGGGCATATTGCACAAAGAATATATTCATAAACTTCTTCAGATTCATCTAATTTATTGTTGTCGCTTGTTTTTCTCATTACATCATAAGCATCATGGAAAAGAAGTATTAAGTAATTACCTTCATAATCATAACAATCAATCACTGATTGATAAAATTTATCTAAAAGAGCTGGATTTTTTAGAGCGCTTCTTTTAAGATCCATTAAATCATGTTGTTTTCCACCAACACTAGTATCTTCTAGAGGAAATTCAAGTTCTAACAGGTTATTTCCAATAGTACCAGAAAGAGTTTTATTAGCGATTTCTAAGTATTTAAAGAATTCGTCTTCATCTAAGTTTAAGAATGTTTCATTAAAGTTTAAGATAATGTTTTTTTCACCATTTACATAACAACCGCTCATTTTTGTAAATGTACAATTATTCTTTTTTAATCGTCTTTTAAGTTCTAAAACATCTTTTTTTCTCATATATAAACCTCTCATTCATGAGTTATTTTTCTTTACATAATTCATACATATGTTATGTACCCTAATAGTATAATTCCATTAAAATCTATCTGCAAGAGAATAAATAATTAATTTTTTTATTATCAAATTATTAATGAAAGTAGGAATATAGTTGTATAAAGTATGGTCTATTTACAAGATTTATGATTTTTAGATATAATATATATTATTACAAAAGAAGAAAATTGGAGAGTAAGAATTATAAGACAAAAGTAAGAATAAATAATTTAAGGGGGAAAAAATTGTTTTTATCAGTAAGAAAATCAAATCAATCAAGAGATATGCTCTAGACAACACAGTAAATAAATCTTGAGCGATTCACTTTGTGTAGAGCTAATTAGTTTAGAATCGTAAATGATATATGACTGTGTTGTACTCCTAATAGAATAATTGAGAAGGAGTAAACTAGCATGGCATATATAAATGCAAAAGAAGTACTTCCAAAGGAATTACTAAAAGAAGTACAAAAATATTTTTATGGGGGAACTATGTATGTTCCTGATAGTAGTAGTGTCAGAAAAGAATGGGGAAGTAACACTAATACTAAAAGTATATTAAAGAAACGAAATAATGAAATTAAGATGAAGAAGCATAAGGGAGCTTCTATATATGAATTAATGGAAGAATATAATCTTTCGTATGATTCAATAAAGAAAATTATATACAGTAAATAGATATAAGTGTAGGGAGTGTTACTAGGAGTTCGACTTTTAGAAAACACTCAGCTACTCTTTTTTTGTGTAAAAAATATTTTAATAAAATTAATACTCTATTAGATACTTTTATAAATTATTATAATTTTAATGAAAATAAATTAAGGAAATATAGGGGATATGAACGAGATAACAAAAAATACAGATAAAATTATTAATGAATTTTGGCAAAGTTTTTTAAAGGATACTAATCTAGATAAGAAAACAAAATATATAGAGAGTTTTCATTTTGAAATGACGGAAAAGTTGGCAAATGAATTACTTAACCTAGTTTTAATAGGCAAGAAAAAGGCTACAGCAAGCAGTAAGTTGTTCTATGATATTGAAAATCAACCAATGCCTAAAGAAGGGGATTATAGTATAGTGACAGATTGGGATGGAAATCCTAGATGTGTTATTAAAACAACTTCAGTAAAGGTAATGCCTTTTAAAGAAGAGACATATGATATCTGCAAAAAAGAAGGAGAAGATGAAAATCTTGAGTCTTGGCAACAAGGGCATATTAAGTTCTTTACTAATGAAGCTAAAGAATATGGATATAACTTTTCAGAAGACATGCCTGTTGTTTTTGAAGAGTTTGAAGTGGTTTATAAAAAGTAGGAATAATTTAATTCGTTGGGAGCTAAAATTGAAAGATGCAATATAGAAGTTTCTTACATATATTCTTTGAATTTGAAAAATATAAGTGGATAATTGGTACTTTAATGCATTATTTAACAAATGTTACCTTAAAAATAAAAAAAGGTAAAAATAAGTTCTAGATAAGGTTGTTATTAGTAGGGGATATAGTGTAAAATAAGTTTTGGACATGTTTTTTATATCCTAGTAGTGATAATAAAAATAAAATTTTAAAATAAGACATAACTTAATAAAAAATGAAAACAATATCATTTTTGAAATTAATCTGGCAAATTACTATGTCAAATATAAAATTCTAAAAATTGTGAAAAATATATTTTTACGCAAATGGCGAAGAGGAGAGATGTGTTATGAAAAAGTATTCTTTAGGTGTTGACATTGGAGGAACTACTGTAAAACTTGGATTATTTAGATCTGAAGGAGAACTTAGAGAAAGCTGGGAAATTGAAACTAGAAAAGATGAAAACGGTAAACACATATTAGATGATATTGCAAATTCAATAGATGAAGTTTTAAAGAAAAGAAATATATCCAAAGATGACGTTCAAGGAATTGGAGTAGGTGTTCCAGGCCCAGTAAACTCAAATGGTATGGTATTCAAATGTGTTAATCTTGGATGGGATGTATTTAATGTAGAAATGGCATTAGAAAGAAAAACAGGATTAAAAGTAAAAGCTGCTAATGACGCTAATATTGCTGCTCTTGGTGAATTATGGCAAGGTGGCGGAAAAGGTTACGATAACATGGTTATGGTTACATTAGGAACTGGTGTTGGTGGCGGTGTAATAATTGATGGAAAAGTTATTGCAGGCGTTAACGGTGCTGGTGGAGAAATAGGACATATCAAAGTTTCAGATGAAGAAACAGAGACTTGCGGATGTGGTAAAAAAGGATGTTTAGAACAATTTGCATCTGCTACAGGAATTGTTAGATGTGCAAAGAAAAAATTAAATGAAACTGATGCCCCATCATCATTAAGAGGCATAGAAGAATTAACATGTAAAGATGTTTTTGATAAAGCTAAAGAAGGGGATGAATTAGCTCTAGGAATAGTTGATAGTTTTGGAAAAACATTAGGAACAGTTTTATCTCAAATAGCTTGTGTATGTGATCCAGAAGTATTTGTTATAGGTGGAGGAGTATCTAAAGCTGGAGAGATTATTATTGACAGCATTATTAAACATTATAGAGAAAATGCTTTCCATGCATGTAAAAATGTTAAGTTTGAATTAGCTTTATTAGGTAATAGTGCAGGAATTTATGGTGGAGCTAGACTTTGCCAAGAAATAAAATAAATAAAACTTTCAAAAGCCATTGCTGAATTTACATATTCAGAAATGGCTTTTTTTAACGTCTAGGAAAGTATAAAATCAATAAAAGCGGGAAACCTTACAAAATTACAGGGTTTAGAGGTATGAAAGAAGCTTAGACGTTAAAAATAAAAATATAGTGCCACAGCAGAACCTTAAAGCTTAAATAAAAAATAAATTACAAAAATGAATATTTAAGCTTTAAGAACACTGCTGTATGGCTAAAAAAAGCGACTTCAGTTAAGGGTAAATATATTAAGAATGCTTTTAAAAATTATCATGTAATTTAATTAATAGAAGCGTGGTGAAGCCACTTTTTTATTTTAGTGATTCAAATCACATTTCTTATATAAATATATTTGTATAATTTATATTGTAAATTAGATTTTAAAGATTTAAGGAGATAGATAATATGTTATATACAGAAAAGGTTATGGATCATTTTAGAAATCCAAGAAATGTAGGAGAAATAAAAGAAGCAAATGGTATTGGTGAAGTTGGTAATGCTAAATGTGGAGATATAATGAGAGTTTATTTAAAGGTTCAGGATAACATTATTCAGGACGTAAGCTTTATGACATTTGGTTGTGGATCAGCAATAGCATCATCATCAATGGCAACTGAAATGATAAAAGGAAAAACTATAGAAGAAGCATGGAAGTTAACTAATAAAGCAGTAGCAGAGGCATTAGATGGTCTTCCACCAGTAAAAATGCATTGCTCAGTTTTAGCAGAAGAAGCTATCCATAAAGCTATAAATGATTATAGAAAGAATCAAGGGCTTAGCATAGAAGGATGGGAAGTTAAAGAAACTGATCATGATGAGCTACATAAAGTCAATCATTAAATTGTAGAAAAAATAAAAAAAGTTCTAAATGTAGCGATAAAAAGTGTGAAAATGAAAAGGTAGATAATTTGTTAACTATAATGCACTTAGAAAAATATAAGAAATTGTACCCAAATCAATTATCAGGGGGAATGGCACAGAGGGTAAGTATAGCTAGAGCATTATATTAAAAAATAAAAGCATAGTAGAAGTAAGTGTATTAGATTATATAAATAGCAATTTTGATACAGCAATGCAAAAAGTTGCGAATGAAGTTGGTTTAAGTATTGATGAAGTTAAAGAAATGTATGGATGGTATGATTTTAGTTTAGATATAACTGATAAAGATATAAAATCTCTTGAGGATACACAAGATTTTTTAATAAAGAATGGTATGCAAAAAGAAAAAGTAGATATACAGAATTTAATTTACAAGAAGTAAAGTATTAATATAAGGCAAGATAATGCGTTTGTACCCATACAATTGACATATTTAAGGACAAAACATAGAATTAACTTGAAGAAAAAATATAAGAAGGGGGAATAACTTTGTCTAATCAAATTAGATTTAAAAAGATGATTCAGACTGCATTACTTGCAGCATTGTGTTTTGTATCTTTTAAGTTTTTACAAATTAAAATTCCTGTTCCAGGAGGAGATGCAACTTCATTACATATTGGAAATGCGTTTTGTGTATTAGCAGCATTATTACTTGGGGGATGGTATGGCGGATTAGCTGGAGCAATTGGAATGACAATAGCAGATTTACTTGATCCAGCATATATCTTAGGCGCTCCAAAAACATTTATATTAAAATTATGTATCGGACTTATAACAGGACTAATTGCACATAAGTATGCAAAGATTAATGAAAGCAATGATAAAAAATATATTTTAAAATGGAGTATTATTTCATCAATTGGTGGTCTTTTATTTAACATTGTAGCAGATCCAATTGTAGGATACTTTTATAAGCAATATATCCTTGGGCAACCACAAGATGCTGCAAAGATTTTAGCAAAATTAAGTTTTGTCACTACAAGTGTAAATGCAATAGTTTCAGTAATTATAGTAGTTATAGTTTACAATGTATTAAGACCAATATTGGAGAAAACAAATTTATTATTACCTGTTTAAATAAAAAAGCATGTATATCACAGTTGAATCCTTGATATATATGCTTTTTTTATAACTACAATATATAAATATTCATACAATGAATGAATATTATTCATTGACTTTGATGAATAATAGTGATATGGTAAATATTGAAAAGAGGTGAAGTTAATATGCGTATTGTAAAAGAGCCTGCTGAAAGAAAACAAGAAATTCTAGATGCTGCAATTAAAGTATTCTATGAAAAAGGATATGATAAAACATCAATAAGTGATATTGCAGAGAAGCTTGGAATAGCTCAAGGGTTATGTTATAGATATTTTAAATCAAAAGAAGAATTATTTGATAATGCAATTGAATATTATGCTGAGCAACAAGTAATTGAAATGAGAAGATTTATTGAAGATAGTGATAAATCAATTATTGAAACAATTAAGAATGCGCCTACTTTTATGGATATAGAAAAAAGTGTTAGTAATAGTGATTACTATGAACTTTTTCATAGCAATAATAGTGACAAAATTCATAATCAGTTAGCATTGAAAATTTCTGAGAAAATGATGCCTGTAGTAACTAAACGTTTAGAAGAGGAAAGGTTAAAAGGAAATATAAAAATAAAGGACACAAAAACCATGGCAAGTTTCTGTGTATATGGTCAATTAGGGATTTTGCTAGATAAGAAACTTACAGGACAAGAAAAAGTTGATCGTATTCATAAATTTATACTTAATATATTTGAATAAAATCTTGGATTATAAATTGAATTATTTATAATCCAAAAAAATAAATATTTATTGAATGAAATTCATTCATGATAGAGAGGAAGTAATTATATGAATTCAAAAATCGATTTTATTAATGGGAAGGCAAGGAGTTGTTTATTTAAAGTGTTTGTACCTCTTATGATTGCAATGATTTTAAATATGGCTTATAACCTTGTTGATAGTATATGGATTGGGAATATCTTAGGTGAAGAAGCAATGGCAGCATTAACTAGTGCGACACCAATAATATTGATATTAACTTCAATTGGTATGGGATCAACTAATGGATTAGTAATTATTTTGTCACAAGCAATAGGTGCAAAAGATGATAAAAAGGTAAAGAAGATATTATCAACATCATTTATAATCTCAATTATATTTTCAATATTAGTTATACTGATATGCGAATTATCTCTAAATAGCATTTTATCTGTATTGAATACACCAAATGAAATCTATCCATTGGCTAAGAATTATTTATCTATATATTTTTTTGGTTTTTTATCAGTATTTTTTTACTTATATTTTACCGCAGTACTTAGAAGTTATGGGAATACATTGTTCCAAGCTATAGGTATGCTTGCGTGTACTATCTTAAATGCAATTTTAGATCCTATATTAATAAATAAAATCGGTTTCTCAGGTGCGGCAATAGCTACTGTTTTTTCTCAGAGTTTAGCAGTAATAGTTATGATTATATATATAATTAAGAAGAAGCTATTTAATGTTAGAATAGCATTTTTTGATTGGAATGTTACTAAAGATATAATTAACAAAGCATTACCTTCAGTAATTCAGCAAAGTATTCCTGCAATAAGTACAACAGCATTAACATCAATTGTTAGTGGATATTCTGTTATGGCAATTGCAGCTTTTGGAGTAACAGGAAAATTAGAAACTATATTATTCTATCCAGCAATGGTATTTAATATGTCATTAACAACAATAATAGGACAATGTTTTGGAGCTAAAAGATTTGATAGAATAAAGGATTATTTGCATATTTCATTAAAATATGGTGTAGCAATGCTTATTATTCTTTCTGCTATTATTATAGGTTTTGCAAATCAATTATCATATTTGTTTTTAGATAATTATAATGTATCTGAAATAGTAAAGACTTATTTTATTATAGTAGGCATTGGATATGTATTAAATACAGTTACTAATTGTTTCCTTGGAGCTGTTAATGGGTTAGGTAATCCTACAAAAGGTATGCTTATAATGATATTTTATTATATAATTGTTAGGATGCCATTAGCTTTTATATTAGCTAAAACTAGCTTGGAACTGAACGGGGTTTGGGTTGCAATATTAATTAGTCATATAATTGCTGCAATTTCCGCAACATTAATTTTTAAAAATATTTCTTTTAAAATGCAAAAAGTAAACAATAAATTGCAAGCGTGTTAAATAAGTTGATTTATTAGTGACTTAAATGAATTGGTATATAAATTTTTAAAGATTATACCTAATAATCTTTAGTCACTCTTTTTTTAGAATTAGCTTACAATAGATTTTCACTAAGGTATAATATAATTATTAGCAATTCTAGAAAGAGGGGAATATCTAAATGGAAATTGAAAAAGGTAAAGAATATTATGGATTTAAACTTTTGGATACAGAAAAAATAAGTGAAATAGAATCTACAGTAATGATT
>JAQXTC010000117.1 GCA_029219285.1 Clostridiaceae bacterium | reverse complement strand
GATTTAAATATAGCAGAAAATGCAGATAGAATTATTAAGATAAAAGATGGAAAAGTAGTAGAGTAAGGAGGTTCCTTAAAGTGAATAGTTATAGTGAAATATCCAATAAATATATGAAAGAAAATAAAAAAAGAACAGCTTTAACAATTATGGGAATAACTCTTGCTACAATACTAATATTTGCAATTGGAACTTTCTTGCTTAGCTTTAGAGATTCCATGATTGAGCAGTTAAGAGCTAGAGGAGATTATGAGTTTATAATAACAGGGGAGAATGGAGAACAGGTTAAAAAGGTAATTGATAATGCTGAAATAAAGAATTACGCAATAGATGGAGATATAAAATCCTTTACCATGGAGAAAGGTGGAGCTGGTGTAAAGTTAACATATTGTGATGATGGATATTACGAAAGAATTATGGGAAAGTCGTTAGATGAAGGAAGAGCTCCACAAAATGAAAATGAAGTAGTGTTAGATAAAAATAGAAAATCAATACTAAATATTAAGATAAATGATAAATTAGATTTAATTGATGAATTTGGAGAGAAAAAAGAGGTAACTATAGTTGGTTTCAAATCTGGAGGTGTGTATTCTACAAAGGAAGAAATACCTATGTATGGATACTTGAATAAAGATAACCTTAATGTTAACGGGGACTATTCTGCTTTTGTTAATTTAAATTCTGAGAAAAATAAACAAGAAATAGTTGATAAGGTTATGGATAATGCGGGGATTGAAATTAATGGTAATACTAAGCAACAAAATAATGAATTATTATATTTAACAGGAAATGGTGCGAGTAAGGGAATTAATAGAGCCTTAACAAACATGGCTATTTTTGTTATTGTAGTTATTATAATTTGTACAATAACAGTAATATATAATTCTTTTAACATATCAGTTATTGAAAGAATTAGATACTTTGGAATATTAAAGGCAATAGGTGCAACATCAAAACAAATTAAGAGGATAATATATAGAGAAGGTTTCATGATGGGACTAATTGCTCTTCCTATAGGATGTATTATTGGATATATAGGATTAAAATATGGTATACAATTATTTATTGGCGATACATTATTAGTACTGGAACATTTCAAGATAGGATTTTATCCTGAAATTATTTTAATAGCAGCAGTTCTTGAATTTTTAACTATATGGATTTCACTTCTTGCTCCTGCTAGAAAAGCTAAGAAGGTATCAGCAGTTGAAGCTATGAGAAATCAAAAAGAAATAAAGCTAGGAAAAATAAAAAATAGAAAAAATAGAATTACTCAAAAGTTATTTGGTATTGAAGGTAGTTTAGCTTATAAAAACATAAGAAGAACACCATTTAGATTTTTTGTTACCGTGTTAGCATTAACCATATCAATAACAATGTTCAATGTATTTTATGGTTTTCTAGATGTAGCAAAAGAAGCAACAAATCAGATGTATATGAATATAGCATTTGATTCTACAGCAGCTAAAACTGATAAAAGTACATTTGCTAATAACGAATTGGATGAAATAGAAAGTAATGTTAAGGCAGAAGTGAGCTATGAAATATATGAGCAAGATAGTAATTTATATATTCCTACAAAAGATTTGAATGCTGATTTTATAAGTAAAAGTGGTATTAATCCTGGTATGGCTGATTTAGATGATGTAGGATACAGAAGTTTGTATGGTAGTCCAACATATGTTGGAGATATGAATTTTTTAAATATCAATAAGGACAATGTAACTGATGGAAGTATTGATGAAACCAAGTTAAAAGATGGTGGAATAATCTTAATTGATGGAATGAGCATAACTAATAGTGATGGTAACAAAGAAATTATAAGAACGACTAATTATAAGGCTGGAGATACAATAAAGATTCCTAAATTAAAAGATTATAATGTTTTAGATTCAGAGTCACAGAGTGATAAAGCAAGAACTGCAATTAATAATAATGAATTTGTTGAAGTTCCAATAGTAGCAATAGTTAATAAAGATGTTTTGACAGGAACATTCTTAAATGGAAGAGTAGAAATTTTAGCCTATAAGGATGGGTATACTAAAAACTTTAAGGAATTTGCACCAAATATAATAGCATTTAAATTTGGAGATAATGAAGATAATAGAGAACAAGCTATTAATTATTTTGCTAAAATAAAAGATTCAACTGGATATGCTTATCAGGATTTAGGTCAGCAAGTAAATGAAATTAATAAAGTATATGTACAAGTAGAATTTTTTGTTTATTGTTTTATAATAATCATTACAATAATTTCAGTAGTTAATATATTTAATACAATATCAACAAATCTTTTACTTAGAAAAAAAGAATTTTCAACTCTTAAAGCTATAGGAATGAAAGAAAGCCAACTTAAGAAGAGTGTAGTTCTTGAAGGTACTTTATATGGAATCCTTGCTGCAATATTTGGAGGAATATTTTCAGCAGTATTATTAGCTATATTGATAAAAATGGGGGGAGGACTTGCAGATTTAGATTATAAATTTGATTATATAGTGTTTATAGCATCTTTATTGGTTGGAATAGGAGTAACATATGTATCAACTTTAATACCCCTTCAAAGACTTAAGAAATTAACAATTGTAGAAGGAATAAGAGATGATGAATAAATTATAGATTTTAAGAGCAAGCAAATT
>JAQXTC010000116.1 GCA_029219285.1 Clostridiaceae bacterium | reverse complement strand
GTGAATATTAAAACTAACATCATCGTTTTTAGCATCTTGGATTTCATCCTTTGTAGCAGTCATGTTTTCAAAACCACGTCTATAGAAAATGCTTACATTTTTAGAACCATAGAATTTAGCACTTCTTGCAGCATCCATAGCAACATTACCAGCTCCGATTACTATAACATTGTCGCCAAGGTCGTATGATGATGGACTTCTTAAGTAATCGATGGCATAATGAACATTACCAAATGTTTCGCCTGGAATATTCAATTTACGTGGGTTCCAAACTCCAGTACCAATGAAGATTGCTTTATAACCATCTTCAAAAAGCTTGTCCAAAGTAATTGCAGAACCTACAGTAGCATTTAATCTGAATTTAACTCCAAGACTTATTAATTTATTATAAAATTCTTTAACAACAGTTTTTTCTAGTCTGAATTCAGGTATACCATAAGTTAATATGCCGCCAACCTTTTCATTCTTTTCAAATATTGTTACATCATAACCCTTCATTGCAAGCTCAAAGGCAGCAGTTAAGCCGGCAGGACCAGAACCTACAATAGCTACTTTTGCATTTTTTTTCATAGGTTTTTCTAATGATAAATTCTCTAAATAAGCTTTAGATATCTCATATTCAATTTCGTGGAATCGAACTGGTTTACCTTTAATACCTCTTATACAGTTACCTCGACATTGATTTTCATGAGGGCATACTACAGCACAAATTGCTGTTAATGGATTATTTTCGAAAAGTAATCTACCGGCTTCAATAAGATTGTTTTCTTTATATAGTTTTATAACCTTAGGAATTGGAGTATTTATTGGACAGTTATTTTGACATCTTGCATTTTTACAACCAAGACAGTTATTTGCTTCATCTAAATGTAATAGCATAAAGTCACCTCGTATATAATTAAATTAATAAAATATTCTATTGGATAATAATATATTAAAAATTACAATTTATCAATATATATAAATTGTAATGTATTTAGGAGGTAAAATGCAAGATTAGTATTTGGGTACACAAAAAGGAAAATAAAATCAAGCATGGAAAAATGTATAAATTGTTAGAAAACATAGTGGAATTTTAATATAAAATAAAAAAAGCACAAAAATGTGCTTTTAATATTTCATAATTGGAAAATTTTATTAAGTTCTCATTTTAAATTCATGAGAGCATCTTTTGCATGTAACGATTATTTTATTTTGACCCCTTGGGAGTCTAAGCTTTTGTTTACAATTTGGGCACTTTACGATTTTAAATTGCTTATTATATTGTCTTTTTTGATTCCAAAGGATTTTTAATTGTCTAAACATTAGTCCATATGTTTCTAAACTTACTTTAGGTAAAGGGTAAGGAAGCCTTTTTCCAAATTTGCCTAAAATCCTATTAACAATAGTTGTGAACTTTACAAGTTCTGCATTACGTTTATAAGTATTTTTAGAAAATGCTCTAAATATTACAATTAAAGTTAAAACAATTCCAACAATACGAGTATAATAATTGAAATTGAATAGAAGACTTAAGACAAGTAAAAACATTGATAATAAATCAAATCCATAAGTACCAGTTAAAAAACCCATTATATCACCTCTTTAGTTGAATTATAATTTATTATTGTCACAAAACTGTGTCAATTTAGTTTGTAATAAATTAAATTTTACTATTTTTATAGAGAAAATAAAAGCAGGTTGATATATTTAATTAAGATAAGTAGTAAATAAATAGGATAAGGCACTTAAGCCTTATCCTTTTGTAATTTTATATGGCAAATTTTTCAGACTGAGGTGCAAGTTCAGTCAGAGTAGCAGGATTTAATATATCCTCTAATTTATTTTTATTAATTAAATTTTCATTTAGAACTATATCTTTAATAGTTGTATTTTCTTTTAAAGCTTTTTTAGCAATTTCTGCAGCTTTTTTATAACCAATGTATGGGCATAATGCAGTAGCAGTTGCCACACTGAAATTCAACAATTCTAGGCATCTGTCTTTATTAGCTTTAATGCCTATAATGCAATTATCTACAAATGTTTTAACCACATTTTCCAAAGTTTCGATGGATTCAAATATATTATAGAATAGAATTGGTTCGAAAGCATTTAATTCAAGTTGTCCACTCTCGGCAGCCATAGTAATTGTAAAGTCATTTCCTATTATATTGAATGCTACTTGAGATACTACTTCAGGAATAACTGGATTTATTTTTCCAGGCATTATAGATGAACCATTTTGTTTCGCTGGAAGAATAATTTCTGAAAGTCCAGCTCTTGGTCCAGAAGACAATAGTCTAAGATCATTAGCAATTTTTGAAATAGTTACAGCGCAGGATTTTAATGCACCAGAAACAGCAACATAAGTATCGAGATTTTCTGTGGCATCAAACAAATCTGTTGCTTGATAAAGTGGAATTTTTGTGATTTTACTTAGATTACTTGTTATGTTTTCAACGTAGTAAGGTGTTGCATTAATACTTGAGCCAATAGCTGTAGCACCTAAATTAATAATTTCTAATTCTCTTTTTGCTTTATTCAATCTTACTATGTTTCGTTTAATTGCAGTTGCATATGCATTAAAGGATTGTCCAAGAGTCATAGGAACTGCATCTTGAAGTTGAGTTCTACCAAGTTTTAAGATATCTTGGAATTCTATAGATTTTAATTTTAGTGCATTAAATAGTCTATCCAGTTGATTTATAGCTTTAGGCATTAATTTTAAAATGGTAAGTTTTCCTGCTGTAGGGAAGACATCATTTGTAGATTGACACATGTTAACATGGTCATTAGGGTGAATTAATTCGTAGTCGCCTTTTTCACCGCCAAGGATTTCTATAGCTCTATTGGCTATGACTTCATTGGCATTCATATTAGCTGATGTTCCGGCACCACCTTGTATTGGATCAACTATAAATTCTTCTAAAAAGTTTCCTTTAATTATTTCATCACATGCTTGTATTATAGCATTTGCAATATCATTACTTAATTTACCTTCGTTTTTATTAGTAATTGCTGCAGCTTTTTTTATTTCTGCTAAGCTAATAATAAAGTCTTTATTCATTCTTTTATTAGTAATAGGAAAATTATTTTTCGCTCTTAATGATTGAACACCATAATAAGCTTCAATAGGTATATCCATGCTTCCGATTGAATCAGATTCTATTCTTGTATTTTTCATTTAAATTACCTCGCTTTCAAAACTAACAAAGTGAGGATAACATTGAAAGTAATATACTGTAAATAGAGAATTAATAATAGTGAAAAAAGAAAAAAATGAAATAATAGCAACTTAATTATATTAATTATATA
>JAQXTC010000115.1 GCA_029219285.1 Clostridiaceae bacterium | reverse complement strand
AGAGTAGGACGTTGCCAGGTAATATGGTTTACTAGCTCAGTCGGTAGAGCACTTGACTTTTAATCAAGGTGTCCGGGGTTCGATTCCCCGGTAAGCCACCAAAGGGTCACTTCATAGAAGGAACCACTAATAAGAACTTGCTTAGCATTAATATAAAAAGAGGAATTTTACTGATGTAAAATTCTTTTTTATTATATATAGAAAAAACTCCATTAGTAGCTAATCTAATGGAGTTTTTTTGTTATTTTTTAAAAAAACATCTAATATCATTTTTTATAAAATTAAAAAATACTTTTATAGCTTTTATGTCATCATTAAAAGAAGTATTATCTTTAGAAGTTAAGTAGCCGCTGTCATAGGCGCCTAGCATAAAAAAGTATAAACCTAAATTAATATATAAGTCTTTTATATCAGCTATAAATAAATTACTAATACCTATAAAATCTAAACTACCTCCATAAAAAATTTTATCAATTAAAGAACATAATGCTCCGCAAAATAAAAAAATAAAAGTCATATCATATAAGAATGAAATTTTGCTTTTTGAGGAAAAGTATCGATATACCTCTATTATAAGAAAAACAAAAATCAGATTTGTTATTATAAGTGCAGGAAAACTAACAGAAGTACCAAATCTAGCATTTAACCATGAACCATCAGAATTTATAATTGGATGGAAGCTTAAGATGCCTGGTATTATGTCAAATACTCTTTTGAAAAAATAGAAATTAATTATTAGTTTTACTACTTGATCTAAAGCTAAGAAAATTAGGATTAGACTAAAGAAAGATTTTTTATTTATTCCGTTAGAGTATTTTATATATAATTTATAAATTATATAGCCAGTAATTAAAAATAATAAAATTAATATAAAGTTTCCTATTATGGCAAGGAAGTTGTCTGCTCTTCCTGTAATAAGTTCAAAAGCAAAATATAAAGCCCACATTAGAGGTAAACCTCCAATGGTTAAAATTTTAGTGTGTTTCATGAGTACCTCCTAAATTAATATACTTAAAGTTTAACATAACAATATACAAAATTCACTAGTATCTAGTTAACGATTTCCTTATATTGTATAATTATAGTGCTAATATTAATTGATGAAAGAAGGTATAAGATATGTTAACTATTTTCGCAGTATCAGATTCAATTGGAGAAACTGCAAATCAAGTTTCAATTGCAGTAGCGAGCCAATTTAAACAAGATGTAAATGTTAAGAGAATTCCTTATGTAAAGACTTTAGAGGATGTTGATGATGTTATAAGTGAAGTAGTCAAATGTGAGAGAGCCATGATTATATCAACAATTATTACTGTCAAGGTAAGAGAATACTTAACAGAAAAAGCTATAAGCAAAAATATATTTGTTAATAATGTATTGGGACCAGTTATAAATGTAGCATCAACAATTTTGAATAAAATGCCGGATTATAATCCAGGAGCAATGTGGAAAACTGATGAAGACTATTTTAGTAGAATTGAAGCTATTGAGTTTGCAATACAATATGATGATAGCAAAGACTATAGAGGTTTAAAAAATGCGGATGTAGTTTTAGTGGGGTTATCTAGAACATCTAAGACTCCTTTATGTATGTATTTAGCTAACAAAGGAATAAAAGCTATTAATATACCTCTTGTGCCTGAAGTTGGACTACCAAATGAATTATATGAAATTGATAAGAAAAAAATATTTGGTCTTACAATAAACCCACTTCAATTAATTGAAATTAGAAAAAAGAGATTGGATAAATTCCATCGAATATCTTCTGATATTGAATATGCTGGAGATGAAAGAATATTAGAAGAATTTGAATATGCTGATAAAGTAATGAGGAAATTAGGCTGTCAAATTATTGACGTGACAGAGAGAGCAATTGAAGATACAGCTTTAATTATAGTAAATGAATTAAAGTCAAGGAAATAGTCAATCTAGATTCAAAGTATATAATGCAATTAAATATTTGTAATTAATATAAATATAAATGAAACTGCTCCTGGTGTATCAATATGCGTAATATGGAGTAATTTGAAGGAAAAAAGAATATTACGTTGAAGAATTAGATTAATATCGAAAGTTGTATATCAGGGGGAGTGATATATATGATAACATTAGTCAAGTCGATGAGACACAAACAAGAAAACATAAGTTAAGAAAACTTTTAAAAAACTTGTTGACAGTGTTAAAAAGACGTGGTAAGATAAGAAAGTCGCTTGAGGGCGACGAGATAAATTGGTCTTTGAAAATTGAACAGAATAAATAAGTTAAGAACCAGCAATTCTTTTATTAGTAAGTTTTATGAGACACAGATTAAACTTTTTATTGAGAGTTTGATCC
>JAQXTC010000114.1 GCA_029219285.1 Clostridiaceae bacterium | reverse complement strand
TTATCTTAGATCAAGCCTCTGCTAATGATAATGGACAAAATTATTTTCTTTATAAAATGTATTCATAACACATACCTTCCTTTTGATTGTAAACTTTACTTATTTTTCTTTAATATTTATAAAAAAACCGTAAGCATTTCGCTTACGATCTTTGTGGCAGGGGCACTAGGACTTGAACCCAGAACCAATGGTTTTGGAGACCACTACTCTACCAATTGAGCCATACCCCTTCGAACACGACTCATTATATAATATAATTATTCAAAAATCAACTACTTATTCTTATTTTCTTCAATCAAGTTATAAAAAGTTTCATAATTATCTATAATCAAATTCTTTACACTCTTATTTCCATTATATCTAGTAAAGCTAGCAACTTTATATCCTTCTTTGAAAAATGGAGTATCATTTGATTTTAAAATAATAACTTTGTCTTTATCAAAATTATTATTACTTATAGTATTTTCTATTTCATCTTCTTTACATTTAATAGGTGTAATACCTAAATTTTTATACAAGTAATCTAAATCATTATCTAAACTAATAAAATTATACTTATTAATATCTTTTTTATCTTTATTAATTTCAACGATACTCTTATCTAGATCCTCTATTGCTTTATTATAATTATTCTCATAGAAATTCCTATTTTTAGCATCCCTATCTTGAATTGCCGATTTAATATTATATAAAAGTATTTTATATTCTTCTATACCAGAATAATAATATGGATTTTCAACAGTTTCTTTATCATCATTTTCAATGTTCAATAATCGTATTCCTCTTGAAACATCAATTATGCCAACATTACTCTTGTTAAGCTTTTCTATAAGATTATTACTCCAAGGTTCTAGTTCTGATTCACTATAAAAAAATATATCCATATTATCAGAAATATTTTTTACTGTACCTTCATTCACCTTAAATTTTTGACATTCTCCTTCCTCTGTGAACATATATGCAACATTATGCTTATCACCAACTATAGTTTTAACCATATCATATTCTAATTTATTTGTAGTCATAATATTTAAATACAATTCTCTCTGAGTGTCTTCATTATTCATATCTACTGTGTCTGCTGGGGTATCATCTGAAAATACTCCAAGACCTAAAAATAATATAAAAGTTATAAATAACATAAAATATGTTATCTTCTTCAATATACCACCCCCGGTATTAGCCCATTCTATTTTTTACATTCGTACTATACTACATATTATTGAATAGCTTGCTAAAAAATAATTACATTTTTTCTAAATCTAATTATATAGTGTAATATCATTAATATCAATTAAAGAATTACATAATTATTTAATTCCTTTTATACCCTTTATTTTTCTTGAATTATGGATAAAATAATAAGTAGGATATAATTTGAAGGGAGTTTACATATGGAATTTAAAGTAAACAGTATTGAAGAAACTGCGAATCTTGGCTTTAAATTAGGTAAGTTATTAAATCCTAGTGATATTATTTGTTTAACTGGTGAACTTGGAACTGGTAAAACTCATATTACAAAAGGTATTGCTAAAGGTCTTGATATAAATGACACGATTACAAGTCCTACATTTAACATAGTAAATCAATATGATAGTGGAAGACTAAACTTAAATCATTTTGATGTCTATAGAGTAAGCGATCCTGATGAAATTTATGCAATAGGGTTTGATGATTATATATTTTCTGATGCCGTTTCAATTATTGAATGGGCAAACTATATAGAAGAAATTTTACCAGAAGAATTTCTTCACATTCATATCTCAAAAGATCTTTCTCAGGGAGAAAATTTCAGAAAAATCACTTTAACTGGTTATGGAGACAGATATGATTATATTAAGGAGTTGAAATTATGATAGTATTAAGTATCGATTCATCTTCCAAAGTTGCTACAGTAGCACTTTTAAACGAAGATAATTTACTTGGTGAATATGTTTTAAATAATAAAAGAGAACATTCAGTTCTTCTTATGCCAATGATAGAAAATTTACTAAAAGATTGTGATTTGTCAATTGATGATATTGATGGTTTTGTAGTTTCTAAAGGCCCTGGTTCTTTTACAGGACTAAGAATTGGTATGGCCACAATTAAAGGAATGAGCATGGGATCAAATAAACCTTACGTAAGCGTATCTTCTCTTGAAGCTTTAGCAAACAGTGTTTCATCCTTTAATGGACTTATATGTCCAGTTATGGATGCTTTAAGAGAAAATGTTTATACTGCTCTATTTAAAAATGAAAATGATAAATTAGAAAAAATTATGGATTATACACCTTTAGATTTAGATGATCTTCTTAAAATATTAGAAGAAAAAAAACAAGATGTTATCTTTGTGGGAGATGGTGCTGATAAACACAGAGAATACATAAAAGATCACTTTAAAAATGCTCATTTTGCACCAAATCACCTAAACATAATAAGAGCTTCCTCTCTTGGTGAAGTTGGACTTAATCTTTTAAAAGCTGGTATCGCAGATGATCCAAATTCAGCACCAATTTATCTAAAAAAACCCCAAGCTGAAAGAGAATTAGAAAGAAGGCTGAAAATGAATGATTAAGCTTTCAACTATGAATTTTGAAGATTTAGATGAAGTTTTAGAAATAAGCAATGCAAGTTTAAAAGAATCTTGGAGCCATGAATCATTTTCTAAAGAGCTTTCTAATCCACTTGCTAAGTATCTTGTAGCAAAATCTGAAAATGGTAAAACTTTAGGTTTTGCCGGAATATGGACAGTAGTTGATGAAGGTCATATTACTAATATTGCTGTTCATCCTAACTTTAGAAAAAAAGGAATCGGAAGTGCACTTGTTAAAGGTCTAATCGACCATGCAAGTTCATGGGGATATACTGCAATGACTCTTGAAGTACGAAAATCTAATATTGCTGCTCAAAATCTTTATAAAAAATATGGTTTTATTGAAGAAGGTATTAGAAAGAAATACTATCAAGACAATAAAGAAGATGCCATAATAATGTGGAAACGAAAATAATTTTGTATAAAACCAAAAGGAAAAATTCATAATAATTATTTTTTGAATTTTTCCTTTTGTATTTTTATAAAACCTTGCACAAATCTCGTCCTAAATTCCTATATTATTTAACTTTTCCCTAAACCAATATCTATAAAGAATTTTAAAGCCTATTTTTTTATAAACACTTATTGCCTTTTCATTCCCCTCAACCACCTGTAAATATGCTTCTTTAGCATCACAATCTACTGCTTCATTAATAATTCCCCTGCAAATACTTGTCGAGCTGTTAAGTTATATGAACATTGCTCTTCTCAACCCTAGAAAATATAATAAGTTTGACCAAAAACAATTATCCCCCTAGAAAAGGAGAGAAGATCAATGAACAAAACTAATAAAATAAAATGCCCTCGTTGTCATTCTGACC
>JAQXTC010000113.1 GCA_029219285.1 Clostridiaceae bacterium | reverse complement strand
AAAGTGTAAAATAATATATTAGTCGAAGTAGCTATTAGGAAGGAATGTGATATTTTTGGACGGAAATTGGATAGAAGTTAGAGTTATTACTAAAAGTGAGGCATTAGAACCTGTATCAGGTATCTTTTATAGCCTTGATTGTAAAGGTGTAGCTATTGAAGATCCACAAGATATATTAGGAAGAGAACAAGGTCCATTAACTTGGGATTTTGCCGATTTAAATGTTTTAGAACATAAAGGAAAGTATGCTGTAGTTAAGGGATACTTCTCAGATGAAGATAATATAAATGAAGTTTTAAAATACGTTAATGAAAAGCTTGAAGAAATAAAAGCTTTAGGAATAGATATTGGACTTGGTAAAGTTGAATCAGAAGGTATGAAAGAAGAAGATTGGGCTAATACTTGGAAGAAGTATTATAAACCATTTAGAATTGGTAAGGAAATAGTTATAAAACCAATATGGGAAGAATATGAAGAAAAGCCTGGAGATTTAGTTGTTGAATTAGATCCAGGAATGGCCTTTGGTACTGGGGATCATGAAACAACAAATATGTGTATTCAAGCATTAGAAAAATATGTTCAAAAAGATAGTACAGTATTTGACGTTGGGTGTGGTTCGGGAATACTTGCTATAGCAGCAGCAAAGCTTGGTGCAAAGAAAGCTATAGGAGTTGATTTGGATCCTGTTGCAGTGGAATCAGCAAAAGAAAATGTTGGGTATAACAATTTAAATAATATTGAAATATTAGAAGGTAACTTAATTGAAGTTATAGATGGTAAAGCTGATATTGTTGTTGCTAATATCTTAGCTGAAATTATATGTATATTAACAGAAGATGTGAGCAGAGTTCTAAATAAAGGTGGATATTTCATAACATCTGGTATTATTCATGAAAAAGTTGACATGGTTACTAAAAAACTTGAAGAATGTGGCTTTGAAGTGATAACAGTTAATAAAGATGGAGAATGGAACTGTATTATAGCTAAACTTAAGTAGTTAAGGAGACATAAATATATGCATAAATTTTTCACAAATCCTGAAAATATAAATATGGATCAGGGTAAAATAATTGGTGATGATGTAAAACATATATACAAGGTTTTAAGATTATCTGAAGGTGAAAAGGTAACTTTGAATGATTGTAGGGGGAATGAGTACCTTGGAAAAATTTCTTCAATATCCAAAACAGAAGTTATTGTTAATATTATTGAAAAATTAGAAATTAATAATGAGAGTAGAATTGAAGTTTACTTGTTTCAAGGATTACCAAAGTCTCAGAAGATGGATTTAATAGTTCAAAAGGGGACTGAACTTGGGGTGGCTGAATTTTTACCTGTAATAACAGATAGAGTGGATGTTAAGCTAAAAGGAGAATTTAAAAAGCTTGATAGATTAAATAGAATAGCATTAGAGGCAGCAAAACAAAGTAAGCGTACAATAATTCCAAAAGTGAAAGAACCCATGTCTTTTAAAGAAGCAATAGATGTATTAGACAATATGGATCTTTTCTTGGTGCCTTATGAAAATGCTGATAACCTAGGTGTTAGGGGAGTAGTGTCTAAACTTAAAGAAGAGGGAAAGTTAGATAGTGTAAAAAGAATTGGCATAATGGTTGGCCCAGAAGGGGGCTTTGAAGAAAAAGAAATTAATGAGCTTAAAAGTAAGGGTGCATATATAATCACTCTTGGAAGTAGAATACTTAGAACTGAAACGGCAGGATTTGTAGCTACATCCTTAATACAATATGAGCTAGGTGATTTAGGAGGAACAATTTAAATGAAAGTTGCATTTGCTACACTTGGTTGCAGAGTTAATCACTATGAATCAGAAGCTATGGCAGAAAAGTTTATAAGAGAAGGATACAGTGTTGTCGATTTTTCAGAAATTTCTGATGTGTATGTAATTAACACTTGTACAGTAACAAATATGGGAGACAAGAAATCTAGACAAATTATAAGTAGAGCTAGAAGATTAAATAATGATGCTATAATTGCAGTAGTAGGATGTTATTCACAAATGGCACCAAAGGAAGTATCAGCTATAGAAGGAGTTGATGTGGTACTAGGTACTAGAAATAAGGGTGACGTAGTCTACTATGTAAATAAAGCAAGAGATGAAGGTAAAGTCCAAGTTCATGTTGAAGGGGTTTTACAAAATAAAAAGTTTGAGGAACTTAACATAGACGAATATCAAGATAAAACAAGAGCTTTTCTAAAAATTCAAGATGGATGTAATAGATTTTGTACATATTGTGCTATACCATATGCTAGAGGATCAGTTTGTTCAAAAGATCCAAGAAAGGTAATTGATGAAATAAAAAGACTTAATGAACATGGGTTCAAAGAAATTATTTTATCAGGAATACATACAGCTTCATATGGATTAGATTTAGAAGGTAATATTACATTAGTAGATTTACTTGAAGATATTGAAATGTTAGATGGTATCGAACGTGTAAGAATAGGTTCCATTGAACCAGCTTTCTTTACTCCTGAAGTTGTAGAGAGAATTAAAAAAATGAAAAAACTTTGCCCTCAATTCCATTTATCTCTTCAAAGTGGATGTAATTCTGTTTTGAAAAGAATGAATAGAAGATATTCAGCTGAGGAATATGAACGTATAGTTAATGTTTTAAGAGAAAATATAAAAGATGTTTCTATAACTACTTATGTTATTGTAGGATTCCCAGGTGAAACAGAGGAAGAATTTAATGAAACATATGAATTCCTAAAGAGAATAAAGCTTACTAAAACTCATATATTTAAATATAGTCCAAGAAAAGGTACTAGGGCAGCTGACATGAAAGGTCAAATTAATGGTATAATAAAAGATGAGAGAAGTAAGGCTCTTATTGAATTAAATAATAAAAATGAAGCTGACTTTACAGAAAAGTATATAGGTAAAGAGATGGATGTTTTATTAGAACAACCAGTTAAGAACAAAGAAAACACATATGAAGGATATACAAGAAACTATATTAAAGTTGAAGTTCAAGGTGTATCTGAAGATATGAAAGGTCAAATAGTAAATTGCAAGCTTAAAGAAGCACATGGTGAATATGCTATTGGAGAGTTTGTAAAATAGCCTTTGAAGGGGGTGAATTTATGGACGATTGTATCTTTTGTAAAATAATTAAAGGTGAAATACCAAGCAAAAAACTTTATGAAGATGATTTAGTTTATGCGTTTTATGATATAAATCCAGGGGCACCAACTCACTTTTTAGTGATTCCGAAGGAACATATTGAAAGTGTTAATGCTTTAAATGAGGAAAACGCAAAAGTTATTTCACATATATTTGTTGTTATTAATAAATTAGTAAGTGAGCTAGGTATTTCAGAAAAAGGTTATAGAATAGTAAACAATACTGGAGAAGATGGAGGGCAAACAGTTCCTCATATGCATTTTCATGTTTTAGGTGGTAGAAGTCTTGAGTGGCCACCAGGTTAAACTTATTATTAATTAATAAAGATATTGACATCAGTTAGCTTACTATTGTATAATATACCGTGTGTTATTAAGCCCGTAGCTGAGTTGAATTTAGAGATTTTGGCTAGCGGAGGGAGGGATAATTATGTCAGAGATTAAAGTTGGAGAAAACGAAACACTTGAAAGTGCGTTAAGAAGATTTAAGAGAAAATGTGCTAGAGCTGGAGTTCTTTCAGAAGTTAGAAAGAGAGAACACTACGAGAAGCCAAGCGTAAAGAAAAAGAAAAAATCAGAAGCTGCTAGAAAGAGAAAGTTCAAATAGAACGTTCTTTTCGAAAGAAGGTATGTAAAGTATGCCAACAATAAAAGAGAGACTTCAAGAAGATTGGAAAGCTGCATTAAAAGCTAAAGATAAATTTAAAGCTAATGTTTTAAGTACTGCAAAATCAGCTATATTACTTGTTGAAAAAACAGATAATAGGAAAGTTGAAGATACAGAAGCTATTGAAATACTAGCTAAAGAAGTCAAGCAAAGAAGAGAAGCAATGCTTGAATTTGAAAAGGGAAATAGACAAGATTTAGTTGATCAGAATAAATCTGAGATAGAAATTTTGCTAAATTACCTTCCTCAGCAGTTGAGTGAAGAAGAAATCAAACAAATAGTTAAAGAATCGGCTACAGAAGCGGGCGCAAGTAGCATTAAAGACATGGGAAAAGTTATGGCGTTAGTTAGACCTAAAACAACAGGCAGAGCTGATGGCAAACTTGTAAGTCAATTCGTTAAAGAATATTTAACTAATAAATAGCAAAAAAGAACTCTTAGGAGTTCTTTTTTGTTATTTTTTTTTTATTTCAATCATAAATTAGAATGATAGAAATAATTTAGGAGAGTATTGTGGAAGATAGATTAAGGCAGAAAAAAGAAGTGATTTCACAAAAACTAAGTATCCCAAAGGAACTTTCAGAAGATATACCTAAAATTACGGTATTTGGAGATAGTGAAATTAGTATTGAAAATCATAAAGGGTTAATTGCTTTTAATACAGATGAAGTAAAAATAAATTCGAGACTTGGAACAATAAAAATATTAGGTAGTGCTTTTGAGATTTTGTACATAGGGGGGGACACTATAACCGTAAAAGGTAAATTTGTATCAATAGTTTATGAGGGGAAGAAAAGATGAATCTACTAAATAAAATTAATACAGGTACGTTAAAATTAGAAATAGCTATTTCTAAGCCGGAAAAGTTTTTGAATTTATTATGGAGTAAAGATGTCAGGGTTCTCAATATTACAAGAATAAATATTGCAACATTAAGGTTAGAAATTAATTATGAATCCTATGATGAAGTTAAAAAGTTAGTGAAGAAATCGAATGGTAAGATGAAAATAGTGGGTAGGAAAGGGTTTAATTTCTATTTTAGGCAAATGAAAAGACAGGCATCCATTATTATTGGAATTATTTTGTTTGTTATTGGGTTATATGCTTTGTCTACAAGAGTGTGGTCAATAGAAATAAATACAAAAGAGAATATAGCTCCTTTTGAAATACGAAAGGAGTTGCAGGCGTTAGGCATTAAGCCAGGGTTAAGTAAAAATGATATTGATGTATATACTTTGGAAAAGAAATTAATTAACATAAATAAAGATATATTATGGGTAAGGGCAAGAATTGAAGGATCAACATTAAAAATAATTATAGAAGAAAAAGTATCACCTCCTAATTTAACAGAAAGTAATCAAGGTGAAGGAGATTGTGTTGCTAAGAGTGACGGACAAGTAAAAAGAGTCTATGTAACTTCAGGCACAAGTAATGTTCAAGTTGGAGATTACGTTAAAGAAGGAGATGTGTTAATAAGAGGTCAGCAAGGCAAAGAAGGACAAGAATTCGCTGTTAAAGCAAAAGGTACAGTTATTGCAGATACGTTTTATGAAAAAGAAATGGAAGTTAAAGTTAGTGGCACAGAGAAAAAGAGGACAGGTAATAAAGATAAGGATATCTATATAGAAGTATTCCATAAGAAAATTTACTTAAAAAAAGCTACAAATAAGTTTATAGAGTATGATAAAATAGAAGAAAATAAAGGTGTGTTACATGAAGTCACCTATTTTGAAAAAGCAGATAAAGATGTAGAGGTTAACAAAGATGAAGCTTCATCCTATGCTGCAGATCAATTAGAGCAATCATTATCTAAAGAATTAAGTAATGATGCGAAAATAAAAAGTAAGGAAATATACGTTGAGAATATTGAAGATGGAAAAATTAGAGTTAAAGTCATGTTTGCAGTGGAGGAAAATTTAATTTTGACAGAAAATTAGAACAGTGTAGATAAGAGGGTGATAAACATGAAAATAGGTAGAATGACGAGAAAAACTAGTGTTGGGAAAATAAGAAAACAAACAAAAAGGTTAATTTTGTTTGCTATTACATTTATAATAACTTTTGCTGTGATTGCCACAGGAGAAGTACCTAAAAAATATGATCTTCAAGTTGGTGATATAGCCCCTAATGATATAAAAGCAACTAGAGATACGGTAGATGAAACTGCTACCGAAGAAAGAGTTAATGAAGCTATTTCAAAAGTTGAAAAACAATTCACATTGAAAACAGATGTACAAAATGAGGCCAAGACGAATATCAGAGGGCTTTTTGAAAAGGTACAATCTGTAAAGGTATCTCAATTAGAAATGCCTGAAAAAATAGAAAGTATTAAAAATTATGATGGCTTTAATTTAAGCAGTAAGGATGCAGAGAATTTGTTAAATTTATCCGATGCTGATATTTCCAAAATACTTGCAAATATTTCTACTATATTAGAAAAAGCATATGAAAATAATATAGTTGATAATGATGAACGTAGTTTAGAGTCAGCACAAAATTCAGCTAATAATGCAATAGAACAATTATCATTAAATGAAACAGTAACGAATATATTAAAGTATGTATTTCATGAAGAGATAAAACCTAATAAATTTTATGATGAAGAAAAAACACAGGCATTAAAGAATGAAGTGAGAAAAAATACAGAAAATGTTGTTATTAAAAAGAATCAGACTGTTGTAAAGGAAGGTGATCCTGTTACAGAAAGTCAGTTACAGGTATTAAAAGAATTAGGAGTATTGAATGAAAATTCAGGAAAAGGTATGAGAATATTACTGATTTCTATATTTATCTTAACAGCAATCATTCTTTTTATACAAAACTATTATATATATAAAATCCATAAGCATGTATATAATGAGTTTAAGCAATTACTTTTAATTAACTTATTAAACTGTAGCGCAATAGCGATAGCGAGAATAATTAGTATTGGAACACCGTATCTTATTCCATTAAGCTTTATACCAATGATTATAACGTTATTAGTTAATTATAAAATAAGTTTATTCACAAGTGTGGTAAATGTAGTTTTGATTTGTGTCGTATCACAATTTAATCCATCAATAATAATAGTAGCTTTAATTAATGCGGTGTTAGGTGCAACAATGCTAAAAAAAGCACAACAAAGAAATGATATTATGTATGCAGCTCTTTATATTATGGTAATTGTTGCAGTTATTGAATTTTCTACAGGAGTAATTTTATCAAGTGATTTAAAGGGTACACTTATTAATACTTTATATACGTTAGTAGGAAGCTTTATTTCAGGTATTTTAGCAATAGGACTTCTACCATTTTTAGAAGGGGTATTTGATATTGTAACTACATTAAAATTACTAGAACTTAGCAATCCGAACAGTCCTCTACTAAGAAAGCTATTAATGGAGGCACCGGGAACTTATCATCATAGTATGTTGGTGGCCAATATTGCAGAAATGGCAGCTGAAGAAGTTAAAGCAGATCCAGTAGTAACAAGAATCGGAGCTTATTATCATGATATAGGAAAAACAAAAAGACCATATTTCTTTAAAGAAAATCAATTAAGCAATGAGAATCCTCATGATAAGATAAACCCAGCATTAAGTGCATCAATAATCATAGCTCATGCCAAAGATGGACTTGAACTTGCTAAAGAATACAAACTTCCTAAAGTTATTCAAGATATGATAATTCAACATCATGGTACCACTTTAGTAAAGTATTTTTACTATACATTAAAGAATAGTTTAGAGGAAAATGAAGAAATAGACGAAAAGGATTTTAGATATCCTGGTCCAAAACCAAGTACTAAAGAAGCTGCTATACTCATGTTAGCTGATTCCGTTGAAGCAGCTGTAAGATCTATTAATGAACCAACAAAAGAAAAAATTGAGGAAATGGTAAATAATATAATCAAGGATAAATTGAATTCTGGTCAATTAGATGAATGTGACTTGACATTAAAAGATTTGGGTAAAATAAGAGTATGCTTTTTAACAGCACTAAATGGTATATATCATCAAAGAATTGAATATCCTACAGAAAAAAGAAAATAAAGTAAGGTTTAGGAGAATAAATATGATTTACGTTGATAATAGACAAGAAAAAATAAATATTAGTGAAGAAGAAATAGAAAAGTTAAAATCAACAATTGATTTTGCTTTAAAAGAAGAAGAAGTAAATGTAGAAACAGAAGTAAGTCTTGTTTTTGTAGATAATGAAGAGATTAGAGAAATTAATAGAGAAAATAGAAATATAGACAGAGCAACAGATGTATTATCTTTTCCTATGTTAGATTATCCTGATGGTAAGGTTTATAAAGATGTCTACAAGGATGGAAATTTTGATGAAACTTTTCTTGATGGGGAAGAACTTGTTATAGGTGATATAGTTCTTTCCTTAGAAAGAGCATTAGAACAAAGCAAAGAATATAATCATTCTTTTGAAAGAGAAGCATCGTATTTAGTTATACATTCAGTTCTTCATCTTTTAGGATATGATCACATGGAAGAAGATGAAAAGAAGATAATGAGAAGTAGAGAAGAAGATATCTTAAATAAATTAAACATAACTAGAGACTAATAAAAGATTGGGTGATAGTATGAAATTTAAAAAGCTAGTAGATAGTTTTAATAATGCTATTGATGGGGTTATTGATACTGTAAGAACTCAAAGAAATATGAGGATACACTTAATTGCTGCTTTATGTGTATTAATAGCTTGTTTTTGTTTTAATATATCAAAAATAGAGTTTTTGATTTTAGCTTTAACTATTGCTATGGTCATTTCGGCTGAACTTATAAATACAGCCATTGAAGCTACTATAGATATGACTACTAATTATTATCATCCTTTAGCTAAAGTTGCTAAAAATGCAGCGGCTGGAGGTGTTCTTGTTACAGCTATTGCTGCTGTTGTTATTGGTTATGTTATCTTTTGGGATAAATTTGCTAATTTTTCATATGAATTTGTTCATAAAATAAAAAATTCTAATCCATATATGATTTTCATAATTATAGTGATTATTTGTATTGTTACTGTAATAACAAAGGCTGTATTTGGAGAAGGAACACCTTTAAAAGGTGGTATGCCAAGTGGGCATAGCGCATTAGCGTTTTCTATTGCAACAGCTATTGCATTAATTACTGAAGAGCCTATATGTATAGTTTTGAGTTACTTGATGGCATTAATTACAGCTCAAAGCAGGGTGGATTCAGAAGTTCATTCCGTGCTGGAAGTGCTTGTTGGGGCTGTTATTGGATTTTTTATTACATTATTTATTTTTATAGTTTTTAATCTTTAGGTATTAATTAAACTAACATAAAACATTTAAAGTACTATATTCAAATTATAAATAAGTTGGATATAGTACTTTTGTTATTATAGGATTTATATTTAAGAAGAATTTTTCGAAAATAAAGCTTTTTTTACGATGATTATGATGTTATAATGTAAAATACACGAAAAATAGAGTATACTATTTATATGTGTTTATTTACTTTGGAGGTGTAAAATGAATAGTATTAAGTTAATCGAAAAAGCAATTGAAGCAAGAGAGTTAGCATACTGCCCTTATTCTAACTTTAAAGTTGGAGCAGCTGCACTTTTTGAGGATGGAAATATTTATACAGGTTGTAATATAGAAAATGCATCATTTGGTGCAACTAACTGTGCAGAAAGAACAGCAATATTTAATGGCGTTTCTAAAGGAAATAGAACATTAAAAGCACTAGCATTAATTGGTGATACTAGTAGATTTACTTATCCATGTGGTATTTGTAGACAGGTAATTGCTGAATTTGCTGAAAGTGATGATATAAAGATATATATTATAAAAAATAAAGATGAAATTTTAGTAAAAACATTAAATGACATTATGCCAGGGTCTTTTACTAAAAAAGACTTGCAGTAATTTGGAGGTAAAATGTTCAAATCAGGATTTGTTACAATAGTAGGAAGACCAAACGTAGGAAAGTCAACATTAATGAACCATATTATGGGCGAAAAATTGTCCATAGTATCCAGTAAACCACAAACAACAAGAAATAATATTCAAACAATATTAACAACAGATGATTATCAAATAGTATTTGTTGATACACCAGGAATACATAAACCTAAACATAAATTAGGTGAGTATATGGTTAACTCGGCAAAGGATTCCATTAAAGATGTAGATATAGTTGTATTTATAACTAATCCGGATGAAGAGATGGGAAGAGGAGATAAATTTATTTTAGAAACATTAAAAAAGGTAGAAGCTCCTGTTTTCTTAGTTTTAAATAAAGTAGATGAATCTTCAAAGGAAAAGGTTGCTGAATGTTTAGCTAAATTCTCGCAAGAGTTTGAGTTTGATGAGATAATTCCTATTTCTGCTCTTAAAGGTAAAAATGTAGATACATTAATTAATCTTATGGTGGAGAAGTTACCAGAAGGGCCTAAATATTATCCAGAGGATATGATTACAGATGTTCAAGAAAGATTTATAGTTTCTGAGATAGTTAGAGAAAAAGCATTAAGAACATTAAGAGATGAAGTTCCTCATGGTATAGCTGTTGATGTTATTCAAATGAAGCAAGCTGATAATGGCACATATCATATTGAAGTTGATTTAATATGTGAAAAGGATTCTCATAAAGGTATTATAATAGGTAAAAATGGCCAATGCTTAAAGAAGATTGGAGCAAGTGCTAGATACGAATTAGAAAAATTTCTACGTTCGAAAGTTAACATAAAGATATGGGTTAAAGTTAGAAAAGAATGGAGAGATAATCAAAATCTTTTAAAAGAATTAGGCTACAAGAAAATGAAATAGATATAGATATAGAGGTGATAGCTCTGTCATTAATTAAATGTAATGGAGTCATTATAAAGACTCAGGATTATAAAGAAAATGATAAGTTAGTGTGGCTATTTACAGATGAGTACGGTAAAATGACTTCTGTAGCAAGAGGAGCAAAGAAGAATAAGAATAAGCTTTTTGCAACGACTTTACCTTTATGTTATGGAGAGTACATGTTTTTTAAAGGACGAAGTTTATGTAATCTTCAAGAAGGAAGAATATTCAATTCTTTTCAAGGGTTATTAAATAATTTAGATAAACTTACTTATTCGTCTTATGTATGTGAGCTTATTGATATTGCAATGGTAGAAGGCGAAAGTAATAAATGGTTATTTAAAGAACTTGTTACAACTCTTTATTTATTAGATACAGATGCGTTAGATTATGAATTACTTATAAGATCTTTTGAGTTAAAGCTTTTAAAGGCTACAGGCTATGGATTAACATTAGATAATTGTGTGTTTTGTAAGAAAAAAATAAATGTTTCTAATTATATAAGCTTAAGTAATTTTGGAGGAGTATGTGAAGAATGTAATAAAGAACATGGAATGTATGTTTCGAAGGGAGCTTATAACGCTTTAAGGTTCTTAATTAATACTCCTTCTGATAAAATATATAGATTAAGTTTAAATAAAGATATAAAAAATGAAATTGCAAAAGTAACTACTTTTATAATTTCATCTATTTATGCAAAAAAACCAAAGAGTTTAGAAATGTTAAATTATTTAAAGGAGTGAGTATTATGGAAAACATTACTTTAGAAAAAGTAGATCAGGTTAAGTCAAGAACAGGAGTAAGTTATGCTAAAGCGAAACAAGCTTTAGAACATTGCAATGGAGATGTACTTAATGCAATTATTTTTATTGAAGAAAATAATAATGAACAAAAGCAAAGTGAATTTGGGAAAGAAGAAAATACAAAAGCAGAAACTGTCGATGAATTTAAGGATTGGTTAAAAGAACTTATTAATAAAGGAAATGTTACAAGATTAAAATTAAAGAAAGATGATGAAGTTTTAGTTGATGTTCCAGTTAATGCAGGTATTGCAGCAGCAGTGATTGCAATTGTTTTGCCACCTGTTTTAGCATTTGTAGTTATTGCAGCAGTTGCTACCAAAATAACTGTAGAAATAACTAAAAGTGATGGAAGTGTAGAAGTAATTAATAAGTATGTAGCTAAAGCAGCTAATGAAGTAAAAGAAAAAACTACTTCTTTCGCATCTCAAGTAAAAGAAAAGTTCACTCCTTCAAAGGAAAATAAAGAGAAAAATAGAGATTCTGAAAATATTTACAAAGGCGATGGAAGTACTTTTAGTTATACAGTTAAATTTGATGACGATAAGGAACAAAAATAAAATTAAAAGTAGTAAAAATCATAATTAAAGGAGATTTATAAGGGATATTAAAGTAATTTGTAAGATTTTTCTGAAAATTTATTATAGTCAAATTTTTATTAAGTGGTATAATTATACTGTAATAGGGAAAGATGTTAATAATATTCCTTATAAATCTAGAAAGAGGGATTATAATGAAGTTATCTAACAGGCAAGAGGAAATAATTAAGATAGTTAGAGAAGGACAGCCTGTTACAAGTGAGACTTTAGCTCAAAAGCTAGGGGTTACTAGGGCAGCTTTAAGAGCGGATTTAGCCATTCTTACTATGATTGGAATATTAGATGCAAGACCTAAAGTAGGATATGTATATTCCAATAAACCTAAAAGTAGCTTGCTTTTAGATTATATTAGCGATATAAAGGTATCTGAAATTATGTCAAAACCATCAGTTATAAACGAAAATATGATGGTGTATGATGCAATCGTATACTTGTTTTTAAATGATGTAGGAACTGTATTTGTAGAAAATGATGGGTATTTAGTTGGTGCAGTTTCGAGAAAAGATTTTTTAAAGATTTCCATAGGAGGTACAGATATTCATAAAGTTCCAGTAGGAATAATTATGACTAGAATGCCTAACATAATTTGTGGAAAACCAGAGGATAGTGCCTATGAAATGGCAAGTAAGATAATAGAACATGAAATAGATAGTATACCAATTGTTGAAGCTATTAATACTGATGGGGATAAAGAACAATTTAAAATAGTAGGTAAGGTTTCAAAAACAAATATAACTAAATTATTTGTGAAGATGGGGAAAACAGATAATTAAAGTAAAAGGGTAACTATCGGGGCTGAAAAACAAAAAGTTCCGTTAGGATATATAATTTGTATTGAACGGAGGAGTATTGAGATGGAGAAAAAGTACGTGTACCTTTTTAGTGAAGGAAATGCAAGTATGAGAAACTTACTAGGGGGTAAGGGAGCTAACTTGGCGGAAATGACCAACTTAGGGATTCCAGTTCCTACTGGATTTACTGTCACTACAGAAGCTTGTAACAAGTATTATGATGATGGTAAAAGAATTTCAGAAACAGTCATGGAACAGATTAAAACAGATGTTAAGGAAATTGAGAGAATTTCCGGTAAACAATTTGGAAGTACAACAAATCCACTACTTGTATCAGTAAGGTCTGGAGCAAGAGTTTCAATGCCAGGAATGATGGATACAATATTAAATTTAGGATTAAATGATCAATCTGTAGAAGCAGTTGCTAAATTAACTAATAATCCTAGATTTGCATATGATTCATATAGACGATTTATTCAAATGTTTTCAGATGTTGTTATGGGTATAGAAAAGAGATTGTTTGAGAACAAGATTGATGAGGCTAAAGAAAGAAAAGGTGTTGAATACGATACTGAATTAGATACTGAAGATTTAAAAAATTTAGTTACAGAGTTCAAAGCAATTTATAAAAAAGAACAAGGTGTAGATTTTCCACAAGATCCTAATGAACAGTTAGTAGAATCTATAACAGCTGTATTTAGATCATGGGATAATCCAAGAGCAATAGTATATAGAAGATTAAATGATATACCAGGAGATTGGGGTACAGCAGTAAATGTACAACAAATGGTATTTGGTAATAAAGGAGAGACTTCAGGAACAGGAGTTATTTTCTCAAGAAATCCAGCCACTGGTGAAAAGAAAGTTTATGGAGAATACTTAATGAATGCACAAGGTGAAGATGTTGTTGCAGGTATTAGAACTCCTCAACCTATTGATAAACTTAATGAACAAAATCCTACTTTGTATAAACAATTAATGGATATAATAAATAAGTTAGAAAAACATTATAAAGACATGCAAGATATGGAGATTACTATCGAAGAAGGTAAGCTTTATTTCTTACAAACTAGAAATGGTAAGAGAACTGCTCAAGCTGCTTTGAAAATTGCTGTTGACTTGGTTAATGAAGGTATGTTAACTAAGGAAGAAGCTATATTAAAAGTAGAACCTAAACAATTAGATTCATTATTGCATCCAAACTTTGATGCAGATGAACTTAAAAAATCAAGTGCAATAGCTAAAGGATTGCCAGCATCACCAGGAGCTGCTTGTGGTAAAATTGCTTTTACAGCAGATGAATCTAAGGAAAGAGCAGCAAAAGGTGAAAAAGTTGTTTTGGTGAGACTTGAAACATCTCCAGAAGATATTGAAGGAATGATTGCTGCAGAAGGTATACTTACAGTTAGAGGTGGTATGACTTCACATGCTGCAGTTGTTGCTAGAGGTATGGGAACTTGCTGTGTTGCAGGTTGCGGTGAATTACAAGTTGATGAGGAAGCTAGA
>JAQXTC010000112.1 GCA_029219285.1 Clostridiaceae bacterium | reverse complement strand
TTAACATTTGGACAAGATATATTTAGCTCTATAATTTGTACATTAGTGTTATTTATCTTTTCTATTGCTTGTGCATAATCTTCAAAGCATCCCCCACCAACATTAGCTAAAATGTTAGTGCCTAGAGATTCCATGTGTGGAAGTTCATTTTTAATAAAAGCATCTACACCTGGGTTGTTAAGACCTACTGAATTCATCATTCCTGATGCTGTTTCGACTACTCTTATGCCATCATTTCCTTCTTTAGGGTTTATAGTTAAACCTTTAGAAGAAATCCCTCCTAGCATCCCTACATCATAAAATTCGTTATACTCTGCTCCAAAACCAAAGGTTCCAGATGCTGCTATTACTGGATTCTTAAAATCTATTCCATTTATATTAACCTTTAACATATGTATTTCCCCCTTAGTCTAAAGCTCTACAAAGTATCCATCAAACACTGGACCATCTTTACATGTTCTCTTGTTGCCATCTTTAGTCTTACATGTACATACAAGACAAGCACCTACACCACATGCCATATGCTTTTCCATTGATACATATACCTTAACACCTTTTTCCTTACACATATCAACTACTGCTTTCATCATTACTTCTGGACCACAGCATAATACTGTATCATATTCTTCTGGTTTTAAAACATCAGTTACAAAACCTTTATGACCATGCTTACCAGTGTTAGTTGTAATGTTTATATTGGAAGCATATTTAGAATATTCATTTATTAAGAAAATATTGTCTCTAAAACCTGCATAAACATCAATTACAGCATCCTTATCTTTCTTTCTAAGTCTCTTAACCACTTCTACCATAGGAGCTGTACCTATTCCCCCTGCAACTATAGCAACCTTACCTAAATCTTCTTCTAAGTTAAATCCATTACCAAGAGGACCTGTTAAAGAAATCTCATCTCCATCCTTAAGTCTTGAAAATTCTTCTGTTCCCTTACCAACTACTGCATATAAAAATGTAATTGTATTATCATGTTTTTCACATATACTTATTGGTCTTGGAAGTAGTACGCTTCCTCTATCATTTCTTAGCATGTAAAATTGCCCTGCATTTACAGTATTCTTATCTTCACATACCATTTTATAAATATTATCAATTACTTTTTCATTATAAAGTACTTTGGATTTTCTATATGTTAGAGCCATTATATTTTCCCCCTCTTACTTTAAGTTATTAACTGCTTCTCTTATTGCATCTCTCATGTTTATTGCTTCTTCTCTTGCACATTTGGCAAATTCTTCTTCTGGTCTATTTTTCTTTCTATAAGCTAGTAAAATTCCTCTTGAAGAATTAACAACTCCACCATTACCATTATTTAAATACATTGCTACGTCTTCAGCTTTACCACCTTGAGCACCATAGCCAGGTATTAAGAAAAACATTGAGTTAAATCTCTTTCTAAGTTCTTTACCCTCTTCAACATGAGTGCAACCTATTACGCCTCCTAGTGGATGATATCCACAATCTGCTACTAGATCTTTTCCCATATTCATAAGTTTGTCTCCAACAACCTTATATACCTTTTCTCCGCTAGTTGTATCTAAATATTCTATATCTTCAGCACCTTTATTAGAAGTTCTTACTAAGCTAAATACACCTTTTTTTCCACTTTCTAAATATGGCATATAGGCTTCAATACTATCCATTCCCATATAAGGACTAAGAGTAATAAAATCTGCTTCAAAATCTCCTTCAAAATGAGCCTTGGCATACATTTTAGCAGTTGCTGCAATATCCCCTCTTTTAATATCAGCAATCATTATGGCATCTTTTTCTCTTAAGTAATCTAAAGTTCTCTTGTAAGCCATAAGTCCTGCAATACCTAAAGCTTCATAATAAGCAATTTGCACTTTAAAACATGCTGCTACGTCTAAAGTTTCATCTATAATTCTTTTATTAAACTCAACAATTGCATCTTCAGGAGTTTTTCCTGCCTTAATAAATTCTGGTATGTAGTCCATTGCTGTATCTAATCCTACACAAACTACTCCTCTTTCTTCTACTCTTTTATATAGCTTATCCATTATATTCATATAAATAATTCCTCCTAAAATTTATATACAACTTTTCCTGCTTTTATAGTCATCTTCACTTCACCATAGAACTCCATTTTTTCATATGGTGTATTATGTCCTTTAGATTCAAATTTACTTGAATCAACCTTTATTAATTTATCTAAATCAAGAAGAACTAAATCTCCATCTTTACCAACACTAATAGTTCCCTTATTCATGCCAAGAATTTCAGCTGGCTTTTTACTCATAAGTTCACTTAATTTATAAAGTGATATTACCTTGCCTTTTACAAGGCTTGTATAACATATTGGAAAGGCTGTTTCTAATCCAACCATTCCTGGTGCCCCATTTTTCTTATCCTCTTCTGTGTGAGGTGCATGATCTGTTCCTATACAATCTACAAAACCATTTCTAATACCATAGTATAAAAATTCTACATCTTCTTTATCTCTAATTGGTGGATTAACTCTATAATCATTAACATCTCTAGTTAAGAATATATGATGAGGTGTTACTTCACATGTTAAGTTGGCGCCACTTAACTTTCCTTCAATTATGTATTTCATTGATTCTTTAGTAGAAACGTGACACATATGAAGTCTTCCCTTTGTATACTTAGCAAGCTTTACATCTCTCATGGTCATCATATCTTCAGCAAGTCTCATATCCATCTTTGAAAATTGACTATCTTCAGCGTGAGACATAAGAACCCATCCATATTTCTTAGTCATTTCTAAAGCCTTTAACATTGTAAGGTTATCCAGTACCCCTTTGCCATCATCAGAAATTGCCTTTATCTTTTTATCATCCTTAAGTTCTTCTAAGTGAGATAATGTTTTACCATCAAAATCCTTAGTTACAGATACACATTGATGAACATCCACAAGACCAATTTCTTCAGCTTTGTTTCTCACATATTCTAAAGTTTCCTTAGAAGAACATACAGGTTTTGTGTTAGCCATTAAGCATACTCCCGTATAGCCACCTTTAACTGCTGCCTTAGAACCTGTTTCTATATCTTCCTTAAAAGTAAATCCAGGATCTCTAAAGTGCGTATGAGTATCAATAAAGGCTGGCATAAGTGTTAATCCTTTGGCATCTATTGTTTCTACATTATTCTTTTCAATGTTCTTGGCTATTTCTTTTATTAGTCCATTTTCTATATATAAATCGCCGTTAAAATCTTGACTGCAATCTACTATTCTTGCATTTTTAATTAATAAATTCATAAAGCTTTCCCTCCACTACACAATCTATAGTTTTGTTATATCATCGCAATATTCACATCTGTAAGTTCCCTTTTCCTTATCCATTAATACAAAGGAATGTGGTGCATACTTTTCTACTCCAGTTATGCATCTTGGATTTTTACAGATTAAGAAATTCTGTACCTTCTTTGGAAGCTCTGGTGTAAATTTATTTACCTTAACTCCATCCTTAACTTCATTTATTGTTAAGTTTGGAGAAATAAGAGCAAGAACTGTATAATCTAAACCTTCAAAATCATCTTTTTCTATTTTTATAATATCTTTTCTACCTAATCTTTTACTTTCGGCATTCATTATTAGGGCAACTCTGTCCTTTTCCATATCAAGCTTTAAGAAATTAAATATCTTCATCCCTTTTCCAGCTTGAATATGATCTATTACCAAACCATTCTTTATACTTGTTATTTCTAACATTTAAGCCACCCCCAATAGTTTACACATTAATGCCATTCGTACATACATTCCAAACTCAGCTTGTTTAAAATAAGCTGCTCTTTCGTCTTCATCAACTTCCATATCTATTTCATTTACTCTTGGAAGTGGATGCATTACTATCATGTCTTCTTTGGCCATCTTCATTTTATCTGCATCTAGTATGTAACTATCTTTTAGTCTTAGATATTCTTCTTCATTAAAGAATCTTTCTCTTTGAATTCTTGTCATATAAAGAATATCAACTTGATCAATTACATCTTCAAGCTTCTCAACTTCTCTGAATTCTATATTATTTTTTTCAATAAATTCTTCTTTAATATATAACGGTAAACTTAATTCCTTTGGTGAAATTAGAATAAATTTTGTTCCTTCATATCTAGACGTAGCTTTAATTAATGAATGAACAGTTCTTCCATATCTAAGGTCGCCACAGATTCCTATAGTATGTCCTCTAAGTCCATCCTTTAATTGTTCTATTGTTAAAAGATCTGCTAATGTTTGTGTTGGATGTTGATGTCCACCATCTCCTGCGTTTATAATTGGAACATTTGAATAAAGACTGGCTAGCTTTGCTGAACCTTCTTTAGGATGTCTCATAGCAATAATATCTGTATATATTGAGACTATTTTTATAGTATCAGCAAGTGTTTCACCTTTTGATGCGGAACTTGAATTTGGTTCTGAAAAACCTAAGATTTTACCACCTAGTCTCATCATAGCTGCTTCAAAGCTAAATCTTGTTCTTGTACTAGGTTCATAGAATAGTGTACCTAAAATCTTCCCATCACAAATCTTGGAGAATTTTTTAGGATCGTTTATTATTTGATGTGCTAGTTCAAAGATTTCATCCAATTCTTCTACTGAAAAATCCATTGGATCTATTAAATGTTTGTTTTTCATATATATATCACTCCTTCTTAACTTCTCTGAGCTAAACTTAAAGGGTTTTAATTCAATTGACATTAGTCTTTACTAAAATGCCCATTAAAAAAGCGCCTTACCTTATAATATAAGGAAGACGCAATAATCCTAACGTTTATAAAAATACTAAATCTTCCTTAATGACCTCTCTGGATCAAGTTAAAGGTTTTTCTTTTTATTAAGAATAACACCTATATGTTGTCTTGTCAAACAAAACTTACTAACTTAACTTTAATTAATAAGTTTACTTGCAGTTTGACAATTTAACATATAATTTGTATCATTAATTGCCTCAATTACATATCTATAACTTAAATATACTTTGATTTCTATTAAATTGTCCTCTAATTTACAATCATTAATCCTACAGTACAAATACTTGCCTGCCATTAATAGACTATGCAAAATCACATTATCTTTACTAGGAACAAAACCTATAACATATCCATTATCGCCAACAATTTTTATTGCATTCTTATCATAATCATTCTTATCATCATTAATCAAATAAAATATCCTGCTTTTCTCTATTGTTTCTTCAAGATATCTTCTGTTCCTATACTTAACGCCAGCAACTTGGGTGGTAATTAAATAGGTATCATTAACATGCTCAGCAATTTTAAAATCTTTTATATCTATAAATTCCTTTTTCTCTGCTTCACTATAATATATAAGTGTTGCAAATTTCTCTTTTACTATTTCATTAGGTTCAATTTCATAAGCTTTAGTAATTTCATCCCATTCACTTGTTGTAATTTTATCTCTATATCTAGTTAAATTTTTTATACTCTCTAATCTACAATCATTACTTTCTGCTTTTATACCCATTAAAGCAATGTCTTTTCCCCTTGGATAAAATATTCTACTTAATTTAATTATCATTGAAAATAAAATATAATTTATGTGCTTACTATCTAATTCTTCCCTGGGTAGATCTTTTGCTCCCAAACACAATTCACCAATATCTACCTTTGAATTAAAATAATCAATTAAATCTGAAGCATCTTCTCTATTTCTATTTTTAATAACATAAATATATATATAATAATTTTGCCAATCCTTTTTTAAATATGGCTTTAAATCTTCAAATGTAAGGTAGTATCCAAAGTACTCAGCTGCCAACATTACGTTATTCACTTCGTTTCTACCACTTCTAACTGTTTGCAAAAATAAATTTTCCCATCTTGTATCACATAAAAAAACATCTATTTCTTCTTCTAGATGACCTAAACTTTCATCCTTATCTGCTTCATCTAAAATATCATCTTTAATTTGTATTAAATTGCATAAAGAATAAAAGTCCTCACCCACTTCAAATATTTTTTGTACATAAAAATCTAACAAATCATCTCTAATGTTCATTTTACTTAAGTCCTGCTCTCTTAAGTAATCACATAATAAAAAAGATAATTTATTTAATTCTTCTTTGCTACCATCTTTTAAATATTCACTAATTTTAACAACTGATAATATATAATTCTTTAATAATCTTTCATATTGATTATCTTTATATCCCTCTTCAATTAAGTAACTTACAATTTCCTTATTAATCATTTCTAAATTAGTAATTGCAAAAACCTTTATCGTACCTGTAGTTTTCTTTGCAAGCTCAAAGATAAATGTATTATAATGCTTTAGTTTTTTTATGGTATTAGTTAGATAAAAAATAAATTCTCCACTTTTAGAAAATGCATCAACTATATCCTTTAATTCATCATTATCAAGGTAATCACAACTAAGTATCAATCCAAGTTTAACCTCCCATGAATCTTTACCATCATAGATTAAATAATGAGTTAATTTACTAAGCCATTCCCCATCCAACACTTCTTCTTTTACAAGTAAATTAACCCTGTTAATTATGGAATTATAATAATATATTAATGGTATTTCCTTTAATAAAAAATCAAATTCAAAACTATCACTTTTATATAACTCAATTAATTTTTCTGTAAAGTCCTCAACTAATCTAACTTCTTCATAAATCGATATATTATCATATAAATATAAATAATTTAATTCAAACTTACCGGAATTCGTATCATAATCTTGTAGTCCTTTTATTTTCTTATATACCTCTCCCATATATCCCCCAAAATTTTAATCCTATAAATAATATTATAATACTCTTTTTCCAATATTTTGTAAATATCCACTTTGTTGTTATATGAAAAGGTTGTAAAACTACCTTATGTAATCTTACAACCTATCTACATTAATTAATTAAATTGTATAATAGAAATGTTTTTTAAAATAGCGTTTTTCAAATCACTTACCATTATGTCTTCACTATCGTTATTTAACTCTCCATTTAAATAACCCATAAATACCTTTTCATTTTTTATTAATATTCTATATTGTCGCTTTTCCAAAACTTCATTATCTCTAATTCTAATAGAAGGCAATTCCATTTCAAGACTATCATCTACCTCCTTTTTCATCAATTTTACTTTATCTATTAATGTGCCTCCTTGATTTCTATCAGCTAAAGGTATAAGCTCGGTTCCAAATTCAATCATTATAATACTATCATTCATTTTTATTTTCTCTCCCAACTTAGAATTAATATAAACTTGATCTTTAATTATGTCATCAATATTTATATTATTTATTCCTTTTTTATTGTTAATTTTAATTATGGAATTAAGTACTTCGCGATAATTAGAAAGTTCTTCTATTTTCATCGTAAGTTCAAAAAACTTATTATGTAAAAAATCTGTTACGTTTTTTTTATTAATTAATATATCTTTTATCTCTTCAATAGAAAAATCTAAAGCTCTTAATAATAAAATTTGTTCCAATACTTTTATGTTTTCAGAATCATAAAATCTCACATTAGATTCTCTATCCCTGATACTATTTATCATTTTTACTTCTTCATAATATCGTATTGTTCTAGTAGATATATCATATCTCTTCGCTAATGTACCTATTTTTATTAATTCAGCCAAATCAACTTCCCCCAAAATAATTTGTTTAGAAATATTTCTTACATACATTATAAATCTTTACGTAACGTTAATTGCAAGAAAAAAAATAAGTCATATCAAAAATGATATAACTTATTTTTTGAATAATGCTAATGCCAATTGTTTACTATATTGTCCCATGCCATCTTCCCACACTTTGCTAAAGTTACAGTTCCGTATACACTATTAGGTATTCCAGAGGATAAAACAGTAAAGGTAAAATTTCCTTTAGGTGATGCTATGAATTCAGTATCATTTTGCACACCCTTCTTATCGCCAGTTTTACTAGAAATCTCATACTTTAAATCATCAGGAATATATAATGCTAACTTATTCTTTATTTGTTGCCTTTGTAAAATATCAATAAGCATTGTACCATTATCTTTACTTAAATAATTACCATTGAAAAGCAGCTTCCATACATAACCTAAATCATAAGCAGATGTTATATTTTCTATTGTAGGTTTCTTATGTCTTTCATCTGTTGTCTTTCTATTTAGTATAGTATCCTTTAAGCCCATTTCTTTTATATCTTCATTAATATTATCCATTCCTACTATATCTATAATTTTATTTGCTGCTGTATTATCACTTTGAATAAGCATAGCCACTAACAATTCAAAAACTGTATAATCTCTCTCGTTAAATTCATGTATAATACCTGTACCAAAAACCTTATCTTCTCTAACAACAGTTATTTTATCCATGAAGTCTATTCTTTTTGCTTCTACTGCCTTTATTAATGAAACTGCAATAAATAATTTCATACATCCAGCAGCTGTAAATTTTACATGTTCATTAAATCCATAAACAAAGCCACTTCTTAAATCCTCAAAATAGAACCCATATGTGCCTATTCTTGATTCAATATATTTCTTTATTTCCTTCATAAAAACCCCCTGCGCAGAAAGTAAAAAAACATTTAAAAATTATTCATATATATTTTATTTTTTAAGGAAACATCCACTAGAATGTTTCCTTAAAGTTATTAATTATATATTATTAATCTCCAAAACTTATTCCTATCTTTTTAGCAATAGTAACAAGTTCGCCATTTGTGCTAACCTGTTTAGTTTTTTGTCCGATAACATTTTCTAATGTATCACAAGTTATCTTATCTCCTTTTAGACACACCATATTTCCAAACTTACCTTCATTGATTAATTCTACTGCTGCAACTCCGTATCTTGTTGATAATATTCTATCAAAAGTAGATGTATTTCCACCTCTTTGGATATGACCTAAAACAGTACATCTTACTTCATGATCCTTAATTAATCTTTCAAGATCATCTGCTAATTTATTTCCTATTCCTCCAAGTCTAATTGGATCTGGACTATCCTTAACTATTTTAGATACAACTACCTCTCCATTTTTAGCTCTAGCACCTTCAGCAACGACGATTATAGTAAATAGCTTTCCTTCTCTTGCTCTCTCTTCAACCTTTTCTTTTATCTTATTAATATCGTATGGAATCTCTGGGATTAAAATAACATCTGCAGAACCAGCAATACCTGATTCAAGGGCTATCCATCCTGCACCTCTTCCCATAACTTCACATATCATTATTCTGTGGTGAGATTCTGCTGTTGTATGAAGTCTATCAAGTGCATCAGTTGCTACATCTATAGCTGTATTAAATCCAAATGTAACATCAGTAGATGCTAAATCATTATCAATAGTCTTTGGTACTCCAATAACCTTTACACCTTTTCTTGAAAAATCTCTTGCAGATGTTAATGTTCCATCTCCACCAATAACAACTAAAACATCTACTCCTTCTTTTTTCATATTCTCTACAGCTACATCAGATACATCCTTTTTTACTAACTCACCATTTTCTTCTACTTGATAATCAAACAAGTTGTCTTTGTTAGAGCTATAAAGAATAGTTCCTCCTCTATGCAATATTCCGGAAACGGTTTCAAGTGTCAATGGCATATAATCATTATTATATAGACCTCTATAGCCAAATCTATAACCAATAACATCATAACCATAGTTCAATATAGCACATCTTGTTACCGCTCTTATTACCGCATTAAGTCCAGGACAATCTCCTCCACCGGTTAATAAAGCAATCCTTTTTATTCCTTCTACCATTTTCTTAACCCCCAATACCATAGTTTACTTGTTTATAGTTTTATGCTTTTAAACTATAAACCCTGAAATACATATACATATTCTGACACAGAACATTACTATATGTAAAATATTTCCTTTACTTATATTATGATATCACATTAAAAAATATTTTAAAAAGAAAAAATAAATATAAATTTTATTTCAAAACAAAAGGGTTGTATATAGATAACATTATTAATCTATATACAACCCTATATAATTTAAATCTAAACTTTATTACATCATACTACTAGTTAATGTAATTACTCCTGTAAGTACTAACACTCCAAGTAAAATACCAGCAGCTACTCTGTAAACTGCAAATACTCTCATTGGTCTCTTCTTTAAGAAACTAACAAATTTCTCCATAACAACTAATGATACAATAAATGCTACTATAAATCCTATTGCAAGTGCTATCCAACGGCTTGTATTCATTATAGAGAAATCAAAATGTAAAAGATCTGCTCCACTAGAACCAACCATTGCTGGTATTGCTAAGAAAAAAGAATATTCAGCAGCTATTGGCGTTGAAAGACCAGCTACCCAGCCCCCCATAATAGTTGAAGCACTTCTAGACATTCCAGGCCACATTGATAAAACTTGGAAACAACCAATTATAAATGATTGTTTATAACTAATATCATCTACACTCTTTACTGCATGCTTTTTCTTTCTAAACATGTTTTCAATAACTATTAGAAGAATACCACCAACTATAAATGCAACTATTACAGCATTGGGAGCAAAAAGCTTTTTAATTTTCTTTAAAAATAACACGCCAATAACTCCAGCTGGAATAGAACCAACAATTACATTTATACCAAACTTAAATCCTGTTTTACCTTCTTTACCCTTAGTAAAAATATATTTGAAGAATTCAATTACACTATCTTTAATCTTCTTCCAATAAAGCACTACAACTGCCAGTATTGCTCCTAATTGGATTACAACTTCAAACATCTGTGCAAATCCGTCTCCATCTTGAAAACCAATTGCCGAACCAATTAATATCATATGCCCAGTTGAGGACACCGGAATAAATTCTGTTAACCCTTCAACAATACCAATTATTATTGACTTAAATACTAAAATAAAATCTAAACCCAAAAATTTTCACTCACTTTCTCTTTTGACTTACTTTTATAAGTATAAATTTGACAACCTAAGCCGTCTATAAAATAAAGTAAATTTTAATTTATTTGTTATTTTCTAAGACTATCTTCTTGGTTGTAGTAACACCATCTAAAGAAAGTTCTATTGTATTTTCACCATCTTGAAGCTCTATATCAGTATAATTATCAACTTCTTTAAAGCCTTGTCCATTTATGTTCATATAACACTTTTCTATTATAGCTCCATCTTTAAAGGCTCCTGCTACAAAATTTATACTTTGATTATCTTCCTTGTTTTTATACATTAGAATCAAATAAGCATCCTGATCTTTTTTCTCTGATTTAAAATCAGGATCTTGTTTGAATATTTGTTTATTATTCGTAAATATAGTTGGTTCAATATATGATTTTTTCTTCTTTAAATCAATATCTTTACTATCTTTGCAATATGTTATATTACAATTACTATTTGTCATACCTATAGTACTATCAATAGGAACCGTATATGAATTCATAAATTTTCTTAATTTCTTTCTATGATCATTTTGTGATTCATTTCCTATATATACAATATCATTAAGATCATTTTCAAATAATTCTATTGCTGATAATGGAATATTGTTTTTTTCAAAATATCCTTTATCAATAGCATCAAACATAACCCATTTATTATGTTCTGTGCTCCAGTATTCAACTACAAAATAACTTGGTTTTTCTTCATCTTCAGGAGATTCTTTTCTAAATTCACCTATTCTAGCTATAAAACCTGCATCTATTAAAAAGTCTCTTTGAATATATGCTAAATCTCTTCCAGATACCTTCATATTAGATCCCTTTTCTTTTATGATAGCATTACCATTTTTAGCACTAGAATCCTCAACATCATCGTATTGAACTATGTTATTTAATAATTGTGATACCTTTAATACCTTGTCTATTTCATTTTTTTCTGAATCCACTTGTTTTTTTATGCTGTATTTGTTTTCTAAAGCTTTCAAATTTTTACTCTTTTCTACTGCATCATCACGTGTATAAAAAAAAGTAATATTATCTTCATTATAAATGTTGTCCCATTCTTTTACTCTTAAGCCACTTGTACTTTTAAAGTGATTTATGTATAAAAATATACAACCACCAATTAATAATAAAAATAGAAAAATTTTTGTAAAAGACATTTTTGATTTACTCATAAATTCCCACCATTCTTTAATTGAAGGAACTAAGGATTATCACTTAGTTCCTTATAATAATCAAAAATCATTAACTTAATAAATCTAACTCTGGCTTGCTAGGGCTACTATCACTTTTAACAGCTTTTACATAGCTTTTAGCCTTTTCATAATTAGTTGTAAGCTTACTTACTAATTCAACGTCTGTATCTGTTTGAATTTTTTCATAAGCACCTTTAATATTTTCAAGACCTCTATCATAATCCCCTGTTGCAATATAGTAACATCCAGCATTGTTTAATGCCTCTATATCATTCTTATCAAGAGAATAAGCTGCTCTAATTTCCTTAATTGCATCTTCTTTTTTATTTGCATTATAATACAACACACCTAAATAATTATGATATTTAATTTCTTCATCATTTATACTAATAGCCTTCTTCATATATTTAATAGCATCATCATTTTTTCTATTTGTTTCTGCTATTTTCGCTAAATTGTAATATATCTTAGAATTATTAGGATTAATTACTGATGCAATATCATAATACTTATATCCTGTATCTGTATTTTTGGTTTTATTGCAATAATAATCTGCTGTCATCATAATAGTTCTAGAGTTGAATGGCTCTATTCTAAGTGCAGTTCTAAAATATGGTTCTGCATTTTCAACTTGTTTTTGTTTAACCATTATTTCAGTCATAAGATATCCATAACCATCTGGATAACTCTTGTTAGCAACAATGCAATTTTTAGCATTCTCTAAAGCTTTATCATATTCCTTATTGTCTATGTAATACTCAGATAATTCATAATAATCAACATATGTCTTTTCTTCTTTATTAGATAGATTTTCTATTGCTTCGTTAGCTGCATCCTTATCTCCTGAATTTCCATATACCTTGGCTTTTAATCCATATATAACACTTTCTCCAAGATCTTCACTTTCCATTGAATCTAATGTGTCCAATGCCTTTTGATTATACTTTTCATTTAGTGAATAACATTTTGTAAGCCATAAGTTATAACAATTTTCATCTGTATTCTTTTCTGCTAGATTTTTAAGTGATTTAACAGTACTATCAAAATCATTTTCAGCCATTTCACTAATTACATCATAAACTTTTAATTCGTCTTTATTTAAATTCCATGCATCCTTAAGGTAAGTAAAAGTTTTATCCTTTTCCCCTATTAACATATTCATTCTTGCGTAAAGTGCTAAATCATATGAGCTATTATTATCCACTTCATAGTTTTTAACTAATTCCTTAGCTTTATCTCTGTACTTGTCACCATTTGCTAAATATACAGCAAACAATGATCTTTCTAATGTTTTATCTGCATTATTATCCATTAAAAATACTTTGCCATACTCTAATGCCTTTTTATATTCACCATTATAAAGAGCTACGACTACTATGTAATTTCCAAACTCGGCATCTCTGTCAGCATATTTTTCTCTTCCGTTTTCATCTATCAGCTTGTTTCTATTTTCATAAGCTTCCATCAACAACCTGTTAGACTTTTCATAATCACCTTTAACTGAATAAATTTCAGCTTCTTTGACAATGTCAATAGGCCATTCGTCCTTCTTGGAATCCTCTTTATAACCTGCAATAGCATCATCATAATTTTTATTATAGTAATTTAATTCATTTGAATCATCAGTAATGTTTATTTCTTCTTTTGGGCTTCCAGCCAGACTTTTAACTAAAACTGATGAACCTAATGAAAATGCAGCTACTAATGATAATGTAATTATGGAAGATGCTTTTGGATACTTCTTAAAAAAACTCTCATTATGTATCTTATCTTTATTAGTAAAATCTGTACTCATACTTCCTCCTCAAATCAATTTCGAATATGTTTACCTAGTTTACATGATTCCTATTTTATCATTCTTAAGGCTAAAAATCCACTAAAAATACATTGAAGGCAAAAAGTACTTTGTGATATACTTTAAATTAATTATGAATTAATACTTAGAAATTAAGGATTCTAAACAAAACTCCCTAGGGAGTTTTTAAAGTTTTATTGAAAGAAACTTAGAATATAAATTCTATATTTTTTTAATTTCTACATAATTAATTCTACATTTTAAATTAGGTGGTGAGTAAGATTAATATAAAATCTATTTTAAGTTTATTAGCAGGTAAAATTACAATTTTTCTATCAAAACACCTTTTAAAAGGGGGAAGTACCTTTCCTGGAAGAGTCGCCTTAAAATTAGATAGAAAAATCTTAAAGGTGGCTGCTAAAGATTATAAAGTTATTTTAGTAACTGGTACAAATGGAAAAACTACAACTACAAGCATGATTACAAATATTTTTAAAGAAAAAGGTTACAGAGTTATAACTAATAATACTGGTGCAAATCTATTTCCTGGAATAGTTTCTTGTTTTATAGATAACTACAGATTCTTTAAAAGTAATAAAGGAAGTTATGCCATTATTGAAGTTGATGAAGCTAATGTAAAATTCATTACTGAATACATTACTCCAGAAATTATAACTATAACTAATTTGTTTAGAGATCAACTAGATAGATATGGTGAAGTTTATACAACATTATCTAAAATTTTAGAAGGTATTGTAAAAGTACCAAATACAAAACTTGTATTAAATGGTGACGATTCATTATTTGGTAAATTGGATATACCAAATGAAACTATTTATTATGGTTTCAACAAAACATTAAATGATGAAACAGCTATTGATGTTAATGCAGATGCAAAGTTCTGCAAGTTCTGTAAATCTCCATATGAATATAATTTTATAACTTATACTCATTTAGGCGATTTCTACTGTCCAAACTGTCATTATAAGAGAGCCGAATTAAAATATGCTATAAATGATATTTTAGATGTGAGCCCTAATGACTCAACTGTTATAATGAATAATGCCAAAGTTACAATAGGCCAATCTGGGCTATATAATATATATAATGGTTTATGTGCTTATTCTATTGGTAAAGAAATGAATATTGATGATGATTGTATAGCTGATTCCTTAAGAAAACAGGATTCAAGCTTTGGTAGACAAGAAGAAATTATTATTGATAATAAAAAAGCCAAAATTATACTTGTAAAAAACCCAGCTGGATATAATCAAGCTCTTGAAACACTTTGTCTTAATAAAGAAGAGTTTTCAACATTATTTATGTTAAATGATAATTATGCTGATGGAACTGATGTTTCTTGGATATGGGATGTAAATTTTGAAAAGCTTTCTTCTCTTCCAATTAAAGATGTATTTATTTCTGGTATTAGAATGTATGATATGGCTGTTAGATTAAAAACTGCTGGTCTTAATACAGATACTTTTATATTAGAAGAAGAATATGAAATGTTAACAGAAAAATTAAAAAATGCTTCGTCTGATAGAATATATATTTTAGCTACATATACAGCTATGATAAATTATAGAAAATATTTATTCTCAAAGGGATATATCAAGAAGCTTTGGTAAAAATATAGGAGGAAAAGATTATGGAATTAAATATTTGTCATCTTTACCCTGATCTATTAAATGTATACGGTGATGTAGGAAATATACTTATTCTTAAGGATAGAGCAGAAAGTCGTGGCATTAAAGTTAATATAAAAAATGTATCTATAAATGATGATTTTAATAGTGAAGAAATGGATATTGTATTTTTTGGTGGTGGCCAAGATTATGAACAATCAATAGTTTCTGATGATTTAAAAACAAACAAAAAGGATGAAATAACTAAATACATCGAAGACGGAAAGGTTTTTCTTGCAATATGTGGAGGATATCAACTTCTTGGTAAATATTACTCTACTCCTACTGGAGAAAAACTTGAAGGGCTTGGTATCTTAGATATTTATACAGAAAGTGGAGATACTCGTTTTATCGGTAATACCGTTATATATAATGAGGAATTTGATGAAACATATGTTGGATTTGAAAACCATTCTGGAAGAACATATATTAATAACTTAAAACCACTTGGAAAGTGTATCTATGGTTATGGCAATAATGGAAGCGACAAAAATGAAGGTTGTATTTATAAAAATACTTTTGGAACTTATTTTCATGGCTCGCTTCTTTCAAAAAATCCAGAACTTGCTGATAGAATGTTAAAGTTGGCTTTAGATAAAAAATATGGTGATGTTAAACTTGAGCCAATTGATGACTTATTTGCTTTAAAAGCCAAAGAAAGTATCATGAATAGATTTAAAGCTGAAAATTGGAACAAATAATAATTAAAAGCACAGTAGTATACTAAACTAATCTACTGTGCTTTTTTATGTACAATTATCTTACTTTTACACCTGCCATTTCATCGGAAATTGGTATTAATTTATCTCTTAAAATACCCGATTCCTTATTTGCATAAAAATAAAAGTCATCTCCAACTTTACAACGTATATGTTCATTTTTTATTATATTATATTTTTTACCATTATAATCTTGTCCTATGTAGTATTTTGATTTTTCAGCTTTTATTATACATCTGTATGCATCTTGCAAAGTAATTGCCTCCAAACTTCTCACATTATTATTCTCTTATACGATTACATTATATAATTATATACTTTTGCACAACTTTAGTAAAGTATCACTTCATTTTTTACAATTATTTTATAATAAGCCAAACGTTTAGAGAATTTTTTTTAATTAAAATAAATTTATTCACAATAAATTTTTAATTTTTTTGTTATTGTTATTGAAAATAATAAATGCTATACTTATAAATGTTTGAAAATAAAAAATATATTCCAAGAGATGGGGAGATAGATCGTGACCAAAAAAAAGATTTTAAAAACTTTAGCATTAGCTCTTTCCATGTCTTTATTAGCACCATTTGCTAGTAAAGTTGAAGCTAAGGAAAGTGCAAATAACGTAAATATAGTTTCTGAAGCAGCTATTGTAATGGATTATGATACTGGAGAAATTGTATATGAAAAAAACGCCAATGAACATATGTATTTAGCCAGTACAACAAAACTTATGACTGCACTACTTTTTGCAGAAAATAACAAAAAAACTGACTCTATAACATATACTCAAACAGCATTAGACCAACCACCTTATACTTTAAATTCTGAAAAAATGAAACCTTACGGTAAGAGTTTTAAAGTAGGTGATACTTTATCTGCCGATGTTGTTATGGATGGATTATTACTTTTCTCTGGTAATGATGTTGCTTATATGATAGCCGATGAAGTTGGTGGAAATAAAGAAGGCTTTGTTAAAATGATGAATGAAAGAGCTGATAAACTTGGCTTAAAAGATACTCATTTTGAAAATCCGAATGGACTTCCAGATAACGGTAAAGACGTAAACTACTCTACTGCTTATGAACTAGCTCTAATTACTAAAGAAGCTTATAGTAATCAGTGGGTAAAAGATACTATGGCACAATCCGAAGTGAATGTAGTACTTCCAGGTGATACCAATGTTAAATTAGAAAACAGAAATACTGAACTTGGTACTAATGGTAATCTAGGTGGTAAAACTGGTGTTACTGATATGGCTGGTACATGCTTTGCAGGTGTATACGAAAGAAATGGTAAGAAATACATAGGTGTCGTTTTAAAATGTGACAGAAACGATAATAACAAGAGATTTGAAGATTTAGATTCAATGATGGATTATAGTGAAAAAGCTGAAAAATATACTTACAAATCTTCTGGAGATGAAATTGGTAATGTTACTTTAAATTATAAATTATTTGGTTTCTTTGGCCCTGAAAAAACAATTGATGCTCCTGTAGTTTTAAGTGAGGATGCTAAAATTTATGACAATGATATAAATAATGAAGAATCTACAATCACTTACAACACAGAAGAAACAAGTGCATGGAAAGCTGCTTCTAGTGATCAAGTTCCATTAACACTTAGCATCAAGCAATACTCTACTGAACTAAAAGGTAAAGTTAAGTTAAGTAAAATGGATTTAATAAAGGCAAACCTTTTAATTTATCTAGCATCTCTTGCAATAATTATTATAATAATAGTTTTAATAATATTTATTATTAAAATGATTAAAGGCAATAAGAGAAGAAGATCAAGTTATAGCAGAAGACGTAGAAGATATTAAAACTGAAAATAACCTTTATATTAAAGTCCTATGCCTTAGACATATTTATCTAAAGCATAGGACTTATTTAATTATTTATATACTTATATTTATTAAAAATTAATGATATAATATCAACTTAGAATATATTATAACTAAATAATATACTCTTAAGTTTACATAACAAAAGGTGATTAATATGAAAAAAGTTGAATTTAAAGGCAGTGTTGTTTTAAATCCAGTACCTGCTGTTTTGATAAGTACTAAAAATAAAGAAGGTAAAGAAAATGTATTTACAGTTGCTTGGACAGGAACTGTTTGTACAAGACCTCCAATGCTATCTATATCTGTAAGACCTGAACGTTTATCTTATGAATACATAAAAGAAACAGGCGTCTTCGTAGTTAACCTTCCAAGTACTAATATGGTTAAAGCTTTAGATTATTGTGGAGTTCGTACTGGTAGAAAAAATGATAAAATTAAAGAAATGAATTTCTCCATGAAACCATGTACACAAATTGAGGCATCATACATAAACGATTGTCCTATAACTATAGAATGTAAAGTTCGTGATATCATTCCTTTAGGATCACACGACTTAATTATTGCAGATGTTTTATGTTCACATATAAATGAAGACTTAATGGATGAAAAGGGTAAAATTCACTTTGAAAATGGTAATTTAATTAACTACTGTCATGGTGAATACTATCCAATGGCCAAAAAAAGCATTGGTTCTTTTGGATATTCTGTAAGAAAACCTGCAAAGAAAAAGAAATCAAAGAAATAAAAAATGTGCTATATCTAGTATTAGTTATAGCACATTTTTTATTTTGTCTTTATATATAAATATACACTATTAATTAGAGCAATTATTCCTGAGAAGAATATTACTATTCCCCACTGTTTAAGTACTAGTGGTACTGTATGGAATATTCCTTGTAAGAAAGGTATATATAGTATGCATGAAAGCATTACAATTGAAACTGTTACTGCACCTACTAAATATATATTGGTAAATAACTTAATTTCAAAAATAGAATGTCTTTCTGACCTACATTCAAAAACGTGAAATAATTGTGACATAATAAGTGTTGCCAGTGCTATGGTTCTACACGCCTTTAAATCATATAAACAAAATCTTCCTATCATAAATGAAAGCAATGTACATATTCCTATTAAACAACCTCTGACAACTATCTTTTCACTTAACCCTCTAGCAAATATACTTTCCTTCTTTTCTCTTGGTGTTTGTCTCATTATATCCTTGTCAGGTGGATCTACTCCAAGAGCTATAGCTGGTAATCCATCAGTAGCTAAATTAACAAACAGTATTTGAATAGGTGTAAGAGGATTTGGCAAACAGAAAAGGGATGCTAAAAACATGGTTAAAACCTCACCTAAATTACATGATAATAAATATCTTATAAACTTTCTTATATTATCATATATAACTCTTCCCTCTTCTACTGCTGCAACAATTGTCGCAAAGTTATCATCCATTAATATCATTGAAGATGCTTCTTTTGTTACATCTGTTCCTGATAATCCCATAGATATACCAATATCAGCTTCTTTTATAGCTGGTGCATCATTAACACCATCACCAGTCATGGCAACTATGTTATTATTATTTTTAAATGCTCTTACTATTCTAAGCTTATGATCAGGCGAAACTCTAGCAAAAACTCTTAAATCTCTTACTCGTTTATTTAATTCCTTGTCATCCATCTTTTCAAGAGCTTCACCTGTTATAACTTGTTCTTCTTTATTACAAATATTTAATGATTTTGCTATAGCAAAGGCAGTATTTTTATGATCTCCAGTAATCATAATAGGTTTTATTCCTGCAAGTTTACACTTTAAAACAGCATCTCTTGCCTCATCTCTTGGTGGATCAATACTACCAGCTACTCCAACAAAAATAAGATTATTTTCCAAGTTTTCATTTTTACATAAACCCTCAGTTTTGTAAGCAGCTGCTATACATCTTAGTGCACGTGAAGACATAGCTTCAATAGATTTAGCTACAATTCTCTTTTTCTGAAAAGTAAAAGGTTTTACTTTTCCATCTTCTAATATATATGAACTCTTTTGTAAAACTCGTTCTGGAGCTCCTTTAACATAGCATGTCTCTTTGCCAGCTTCTTTATATATTACAGACATCATCTTTCTTGTTGAATCAAATGGAATATCAAAGACTCTTTCGCCTTTTTTTATAAAATTCTCTAATTGTTTTGTCTCATTAAAAAACATTTTTACAAGAGCAGTCTCTGTTGGATCTCCATGTAATGCTTCATCAATTCCTTTTTTATTAAAGTCATAATTACAATCATTACAATAAATAAAAATTTTCTTTAGTATAGTTGAATTTATTTTTCTTTTATCAAGTTCATAAATTCTATCATCTATAAATACTTCTTTTACAGTCATCTTATTTTGAGTTAATGTTCCTGTTTTATCTGAACATATTACTGAAGTGCATCCTAAGGTTTCAACAGCAGGTAATTTCCTAATTAATGCATTTCTCTTTAACATTCTAGATACCCCAAGAGCCAAAGCTACAGTTACTATAGCTGCAAGGCCTTCTGGAATAGCTGCAACTGCAAGGCTGACACCAAGCAAGAACATCTCACCAATATCATTACCTCTAAAAATACCTAATACTGTTACTACTATACAAATTGCTAAGCATACTACTACAAGTACTTTTCCTAAGGATTCTAACCTTTCTTTAAGTGGCGATTTCTCTTCCTTTATGTTATCTAAAAGGTTAGCTATCTTTCCCATTTCAGTTTTCATTCCAATACTATATACCTTAAAAAGCCCTCTTCCCTTTAGTACAGTTGTACCCATGAACACCTTATTTTTATCCTTAGTTGTCTCCTTATGCACTCCTACAGATTCTCCTGTTAAAAGAGACTCATCTACCATTATCCCTGAAGATTCTGCTAATTCTCCATCAGCTGGTATTCTATCTCCAGCTTCAATAATTACTATATCCCCCACTGTTAGATATATAGAATTTAATACTTGTATTCCCCCATCTCTAAAAACTTTACATGTCGGTGCTGCAAGATTCTTTAAAGCCTCTAGGGACTTTTCAGTTCTAAATTCTTGAACAAATCCTAAAATTGCATTCACAATAACAATTATAATAATTGTTATGGCATCTGCAGTATCACCCATTATTCCAGAAACTATTGTAGCCCCAAGTAATACCCATACCATAAAGTCATTAAATTGAGATAAGAATATTAAAATAGGTGAAATTTTTTTATGATGTTGTAATTCATTTAATCCAAATTGCTTTATTCTCTTCTCTGCCTCTCGAGTAGATAAACCTGGAATAACTGCTTTTTCATGTATCACCCTTTTCTCCTCCTTAAAACAAAACTCTATAATATATATATTTCTTATTAAGTAATATAGAACATAGTTTCACATTGTAATTTTATATTAGTTAAATCACCTAGATGAATTCCATAATGATAATTAATGAAAATACTCCTGAAGTAATGTATAATTGTTTTATAATGTTAAACGAGGTGATTATATATGATACTAACAACATGTGAAACAGTTCCAGGTGCAAAAATAGTTTGCATTAAGGGAATTGTTCAAGGTTCCACTATCCAATGTAAGAATATAGGTAGAGATATTGGCTCAAGTTTTAGACAACTTGTAGGTGGGGAAATGGAAAGCTATACTAAAATGATGAATGAAGCTCGTGACATTGCTACTCAAAGAATGATTAAACAAGCTGAAAATCTTGGTGCAGATGCAATTGTTGCATTTAGATATTCATCATCAACAGTTATGGGTGGAGCTGCAGAAATGCTTGCCTATGGTACTGCTGTAACTTTAGCTAACGAGTAACACTACTCGTTCTTTACTTTTTCTATTTTTAAATATACAATAGATTAAGTAGATTTATACACTAAAAGGAGGAAATATCGTGAAAAACGTAGTGTATGTAACTGGACATAAAAACCCAGATTCAGATTCAATTTGTGCAGCTTTTGCTTATTCTGAATTTAAAAATAAAACTGGAGATTTAAAAGCAGTCCCAGTAAGACTAGGAAATGTTAACAGAGAAACTCAATATATCCTAGATAGATTTAATGTAAAAGCACCTGAATTCCTAGAAACAGTTAAATTAAAAGTTAAAGACTTAAATATTGATAAAGTTGGTCCAATTTCACCAGATATGTCTTTAAAAAATGCTTGGGAATTAATGAAAAACAAAAACATAAAAGCTGTTCCTGTTGCAGATGAAAATGGTCATCTTGCTGGAGTACTTTCTATTTCCAACTTAACATCAGCTTATGTTGATATGTTGGACAATACAATCTTATCAAAGAGTAATACAAAAATAGAAAATATAGTTGATGCTCTTTCTGCTAAAGCTCTATTTTTAACTGATGATATTAAATTCCCTGGTAAAATTTCTATTGGTGCAATGCAACCTGAATCATTAAAAGAAATAGTTAATGAAGGTGATGTTGCTATAGTTGGTGATAGACCAGATGTAATCGAAGCTTTAATCGATATTAAAGTATCTTTAATAATAATCACTGGTAATCATGAAATCTCAGGAGAACTTTTAGCAAAAGCTGAAAATGCAGGAGTTAACGTAATAACTACTCCTCATGATTCATTTACTGCTGGAAGACTTATTCTTCAAAGCGTGCCAGTAAGCTATGTTATGGCTAAAGAAAACTTAATATCATTCTCTGAAGATGAATTAATAGAAGATATTAAGCCAACAATGATTGAAACTAGATATAGAAGCTATCCAATAACAAATCAAGATGGTAAAGTAATTGGAAGTATTTCAAGATATCACTTAATTACAGATTCTAAAAAGAAGGTTATTCAAGTAGACCATAATGAAAGAGGTCAATCTGTAGATGGTCTTGAAGAAGCTGAAGTATTAGAAATTATCGACCACCATAGAGTTGCAGATGTTTTAACTAACAACCCAATATACTTTAGAAATGAACCTCTTGGAAGTTCATCAACTATCGTAGCAAAATGCTTCTTTGAAAGAGGAATTAATCCATCAAAAGAAGCTGCTGGACTATTATGTGGTGCTATAATCTCAGATACACTTTTATTTAGAAGTCCAACTTGCACACCTCAAGATATTGAAATATGCAATAAATTAGCTGAAATTGCTGGTATTGATAGTTTAGATAACTTTGCTAAAGAAATGTTCAAAGCAGGTACTTCTCTACAAGGTAAAACTATTGAAGAAATCTTTAATTCAGACTTTAAACCATTTAACATGAGTGACTTAAAAGTAGGTATTGCTCAAGTTAATACAATGGACATAGAAGGCTTCATGCCATTAAAGGATGAAATGTTATCTTACATGAATAAAAAGGCTGAAGAAGGCGGATTTAGCACTATGATATTACTTCTAACTGATATATTAAATGAAGGTTCACAAATTCTTGTTGCTGGTAACAGACCAGACGTTGTTGAAAAAACATTTAACGTAACATTAGAAGATTCAACTGCATTCTTACCTGGAGTTCTTTCAAGAAAGAAACAAGTTGTACCACCGCTAACAAGTACTATAGCAAATATGTAATAAAAAAGGAGCCTACGGCTCCTTTTTTTATCTCATATTATTAATCATTCCCCACATTTCGTCTGCAGTAGTAACACCTTTGGATGCTAATTGGAATGCTCTTTGAGTTACAATCATATTAGTCATTTCTGTTGTCATATCAACATTTGATCCTTCAAGATATCCTTGATAAACCTTTGTAGTACCAATTCTCTCAACATTAGTACCCGCATTTGGAACATAAAGGTTATCTCCAAGGGCTACAAATGCATCATCTCCAATAGCTGAATATACTGGAATCTCTGCTACTTTAAACACTCTTCCATCTGCATCTGCTGCATAAACACTACCATCAGTGCCTATTGAAATATTATCTGATTTAAAAGCAAAGTTATCCTCTGAAAATCCATTTACAAAATTTAATTCTAATCTATTACCATTAGAATCAACAATATTTCCTGCTGAATCTATCTTAAAAGCTCCATCTCTTGTATAGGCTGCTGTTCCGTTTGGAAGAATTACTCTAAAATATCCTCTGCCATCTAAAGCTAAGTCAGTAGTTAAACCACTTGCTACTAAAGGACCTTGACCATTGTCTCTATAATAATTTGTTGCTTTTACACCTGTACCCATACCAGATTGCTTGTCCCTAAGAGGAATACTATCTCTATCTAATGAATATTGTAAAAGATCTGTAAACCCTACACCTACACTCTTATAACCAGTTGTAGTTGAGTTTGATAAGTTAGCACTTATAGTATCAAGTTTAACTTGTTGTGCTATCATCCCAGTTTTGCTTGTACACATAGTTCTAAACATTTTTACTTACCTCCTAAACTGATCCTACTCTATTAGCTGCTTTTTCTAAAGTTTGATCTATCATAGTAACAAACTTCTGAGCAGTTTCAAAGTTTCTCATAACAGTCATCATATTTACCATTTCGTCAGTAACATTAACATTAGAAGCTTCTAAAAACCCTTGTTGAACATCTCCATAAATATAAGTAGGTTGCTCATCAGTTGCTTCATAATAATTATTACCAACTTTACCTAATGTATTATAATTCTGAAAATCAGCAAGAGCTATTCTGTAATTAGCAACTCCATTTACAACTATATTATTATTGGCATCTATTGCAAATTTTTCACCTTGTATATTAATACGTTCTAAAACTCCTGTATTATTGTTATATCCAAGTAAGTAATCTCCTGAGTTATTTACTAAATAACCTTCATTGTTAATTCTAAATTGACCATCTCTACTATAATAAACTTTATCACCGCTTTGTATTGGAAAGAATCCTCTACCTCTTATTGCTAAATCCCCAAACTTACCAGTATCCTTCAAATCACCTTGAGTAAATTTAGTAACATTAGAATCTATTTCTACGCCTAAGCTTAATTTACCAAGCTTTTGTCTTCTAGGTTTATCAGAATAACCTTTTGACATATTTTGAAGCAATACTTCATCAAAGCTTTTAGTTGCTAAATCTTCACTTTTATATCCTGTTGTATTGGAATTTGCTAGATTGTTTGAAACAGCATTCTGTTTATTTTCCATAACAATCATACCAGATACTGCAGTATAAAGCCCTCTAATCATTCTTAACCCTCATCCTTTCCAAATAAAACCTTACATTCACCATCATAATGCATGCCTAGGCCTCTTGCTCTTTCTTCTATTTGTGCATCAGTAAGAGAATTTTCATATTTATACCCAAGCATAAAGATTACACCTAAAATTAAACCAATGCCAATTCCTAATAAAATCTTTTTATCGCTTAAAAAATCAAGCAAATTAATTATTTTTTGTATAATCCTTTTACTAATTGTACTTCCCCCTTACCTAATGATAATTTCTCGCAAATTTCATCATCACTAAAACCAAGATCAATAAGCTCTTTTATGGTTTCTGTTTTGCTTTTTACATGTATATCATTAATAACACCATTATTATCATTTGATTTTTCTGAAAGCATAGTTTCTTTATTATTATCGAAACTTTCTTTGTTAACTTTATTTAATTTATGTAAACTTTCTTGGTTTTTTGTATCATTATTTTCTTGTAATTTAATAATTTCCTGTTGTAAATCCAGTAAACTTTCAGCCATATCTTTTCTGATTCTGCCTATTTCTAGTTCCAAATCAGAAATATCTTCCTTCTTATATTTTAACACATTGGAAAAGGATTTATCATCTTTTTTTAATGCTTTATAATTTAAGAAAATTAGTATAGCTCCCATTATAATTAGTAATATTGGCATAATCAAAACCTCTTCTATATATAATCTATCTTTTTCATCTTTTCTCTCAAGTTTCTTATTGCTCTACTATGAAGCTGACACACTCTAGATTCAGATACATTAAGAACTTTTCCTATTTCTTTAAGTGTTAGTTCTTCATAATAATATAGGTTTAGTACTATTCTGTCTTTTTCTTTAAGTGCCTCTATAGCCTTAGTTAATATCTCAACTTGTTCTTCTTTCTCATAGCTTTGTTCAGGGCTTGGACTATTTTTATCCTCTATAATCCCCATTACTGTAATGTCTTCTCCATCTGAAAATATTACATTCTCAAGTGAAACTACTGAAATATAATTTATGTAATTTTCAATTTCTCCAATTTCACTAACTTGAATGCCCATTTCTTTAGCAATTTCAGATGTTGTGGGTTCTCTAAAGTTTTCTTTTTGAAATCTTTCAACTGTTTCATTATATCTACTTAGCTTATCCATAGCACCTTTAGATATAGGTCTACATTTTCTAATTTCATCTATCATGGCACCTTTAATTCTTATTGATGCATATGAAGAAAATTTCATCCCCTTTTCTTCATCAAATTTAGATATAGCATCCATAAGCCCTATCATACCATAACTCACCAAATCCTCATATTCCATATACTTGTTCTTGCCCATACTTACTCTTGATGCGATGTACTTTACTAATGGAATATATTTCTCTACTATCTGTTCTTTTTGTTCTATAACATCTAAGGTGCTCATTTTTTGGTCACCCTCCTTTATATAACTTCTCTCTGTTTTCTCATTACCTCAAATACTTTTTTAACAATTTTATCTCTTTGTCTTTCATCTAAATCCTGAAATTCTATTCCGCAAATATATTCTTTACTTGAATTTTTTTCACATCTAACAACTTTTCCTACAACTTCACAAGACTCATCTCCACAGTAAATATTAATCACTATTTCATCATTAATATTAAGATGTTTTTCCAACTTAATCTTTAATCCTCCTCCACTTAAGTCAAGTAATATACATTGTTGCCATTCAAAGCCTTCCTCTGTATGCTTTTTATATATTGCATATTCTGTTAATGATACTCTAACATAATTTCTTCTTTGAATCTTTTCAATACTCTCAGGTTTGACTACTTTGTACATTGGTAAATCTTTTTCTACTTTTCTCCCAATTACTTTAGTAAAAAATCTATAATAATTTCCACCTTCAACATAATAATAACATTCTAGTTCTTCTTCATTTTCTAAAGTTAAATATTCACCTTCATTTACAGGTATGTTGATGAAAAATTCCTTATCTGTTACATCTTCAATTATTGATTTATATCTCTTTTCATCTTTAATTATTATAATATTTGCATTAACCTTAAACTCAATACTCTTCATTTGTTTCTCCCTATATAAATATATTCAATAACTTTTTAAATACCCCATGTGCACCTAATCTTTCAGTATGCTCTTCACCTAATAATTTGTCAGCTATTTTTACAAATGATTTACTTGCTTCTGAATTAGGATAAGATAAAACTACTGGTACTTGATTTCTTACACCTTGTACAAGCTTTCTATCATCATAAATGCATCCTAAATATGATACTTTAATTGATAAAAATCTATCTACTGCTGACTTAAATTTATTAAAAGTTTGTGTACCTTCTTCATTAGTAAATGCTCTGTTCACAACAATCTTTGCTTTATCTTTAATTTTAAAATGGTCTGATGCTTTAATCAAGCTATAGGCATCTGTTAAAGACGTAGGTTCTGGTGTAGTTATTATTACTAATTCTTCTGAACATGCAATAAAACTAAGTACACTTCTACTTATACCTGCACCTGTGTCCATTAATATATAATCAAAACCATCTAAACTTTCTAGTTTTTTTAAAAACATTTCTCTTTCGTTATTTTGAAGTTCTTCAATTTTATTAAGACCTGATCCTGCAGGAAGTAATTTAACTCCCACTGGTCCTTCTACTAATATATCTTCAATTCTTCTTCCCTTCAGAACATCAAAAATCGTATATTTAGGATATACCCCCATTAAAACATCATCATTTCCCATGCCAATATCAGCATCAAAAATTAATACTTTATTTCCCCTTTGCTGAAGCAGTATTCCAAGATTAACAACAAAATTACTTTTGCCAACTCCACCTTTACCTGAAGTCACAGTAATAATTTTTGCTTTCTTTCCTGGAAAATTTATCTCTTCTTCCTCTTCTTTATTTACTAATCTTCTTAATTTTTCGGCTTGGTCTAGCATACTGTTTCCTCCCCGAAAATTAATTTAATGATTTCATCTTTATTAGCTTGTTTTATATCATCTGGTACATTTTGACCAACTGTTATAAACCTGATTGGTTCTTTAGCTGCCTTTTCAATATTATATAAAGCACCATAAACTGTTGTTTCATCTAACTTTGTTATAATAACACTTTTATATCCAAGCACTTTATATCCTTCTGCAATAGTTTTTATATCTCTATTTTTTGTTGTTGCACTAATTACAAGGTTAACAGAATCTGCCTTTGATTTATCTATAAAAGCCCTAAGTTCCGAAATTTGCATTGTATTTTTACTACTTCTACCTGTAGTATCTATTAGTACTACATCACAATCTTTCATAGATTCTACAGCTTCTTCCATCTCCTTTAGAGTTATTACTACTTTAAATGGAATACTCATGATTTCTGCATAAGTTTTAAGCTGCTCTACAGCGCCTATTCTATATGTATCTACTGTTATTAAACCAACTTTCTTTTTATCTATTAACGAAAGTCTCCCTGCAAGTTTAGCTATAGTTGTAGTTTTTCCAACACCTGTAGGTCCAACCAAAACAACATTTCCTTTCAGTTCATCAGTAGTTACTTCTATATCTTCTAAAATTACTTTTTTTAGGTTTTCGTAAATATTTTCATCACATGCAATTCTGCTTTTTAATTCATCATAATACTCAGTATCTAAATCAAAGTTTTTTATAAGAGTAAGTAACTCATCTTCAGTCACTTCGCCTTTATCTGTATTTTCTAAAACCTTATTTAATAGCTTTTTCATTTCTACAACATCTTCTTTTAGTGATTCAGTTTCCTTAGTTACAGCTACTTCATTTTGTTGCTTTTTAGCTTCAACTTTCTTTTCTATTCCTTTACTCATCATCTTTTTTAAGTTGTTTAAAGAATTTTGAAACTCTTCATCGTTATTACTTGACTCTCTTTTAGGTGCAGCTGAAGTTGAATTTTCAACTGCTGCTGTCACCTCTAATATCTTTGAGGAAAATATTCCCTTAATTCCTGGTTTTCTAATTTTTCTCTGACTTATAATTACTGCTTCCTTGCCAAGTTCATATCTAATTCTAACCATTGCTTCGTTCATACTTTTTGCTGTGTATTTTTTTATAATCATCTATAAACCAACAACTCCTTCAGTTCTAATTTCCACATCATTTGGTATTTCATTTAAAGAAACAACCATAACATGTGGGAAAGCCATTTCAATTAACTTTCTAACAACACATCTAATATTTGGTGAAACAAGTATTACTGGTTGATTGTTAAAGAAGTATACCGTCTCTATTGTATCTCTTATATTATTGAATAGCTTAGTGGTTGTATCTGGATCTATTGCCGGGAAAGAACCTTGAATAGATTTTTGTACATTTCCAGCTATTAATTCTTCAACTTGAGGACTTAAGGTAACTACACTTACTGCTCTATCCTCATTTACTATTTGATTACAAATAGTTCTCGCAAGTGCAAATCTAACGTATTCAGTTAATACTTCAATATCCTTTGTATTTCTTGAATTATCAGCTAATGATTCCATAATAGTTACCATATCTTTTATAGGAACCTTTTCTCTTAATAAGTTTTGTAATACCTTTTGAACTTCTCCAATTGTCATTAAATCTGGAATTAATTCGTCAACAACTGCACTGTATTTTTCTCTAGTATTATCAACAATATCTTTAACTTCTTGTCTACCAAGTAATTCATACGAATGTGCTTTAATAGTTTCAGTTAAGTGAGTAACCATAACAGTTGTTGGATCAACTACTGTTAATCCCTTAATTTCTGCTTCTTCTCTTTGATCCTTGTTTATCCATACTGCTGGTAATTTAAATGTAGGTTCTAGGGTTTTAATTCCAAGCATGTCTGAATTTTCTCCATTAGGATCCATACATAGAAGCATGTTTGCCATAAGTTCAGCTGAAGCTATTACTGTTCCTCTAATTTTTATTACGTATTCATTAGTTTTCAGTTGAAGGTTATCTCTTATTCTTATAGGTTGTACTACTATACCCATTTCAATGGCACATTGCCTTCTAACTGATGCAATTCTTTGAAGTAAATCTCCACCAGTACTTTCATCAGCTAATGGTATAAGTCCATAACCAATTTCAACTGTCATTGGTTCAACAGCAATTAAGTTCATAACATTTTCAGGCTCTTTATTTTCCTTTTCTATGGCCATTTCCTCATGCTGAACCATTTCTTCTTGTTGCTTCTTCTCTTCTTCTTTAATTAGCATATATGTAAGTGCAGCCATTGTAACACCAGCAACAGCAAATGGTATTTTAGGCATACCTGGTATTATGCATAATAAAAACATAATTGCACTGGCTATTCCTGTAGCTACAGGGAATCCTGTAAGCTGAGTAGCAAATATTTTACCAAAGTTATCTGAGTTACCATTACGTGTTACTAATATACCTGAAGCTGTTGAAATTAATAATGCAGGTACTTGACCACAAAGGCCATCACCAATTGTTAATTTAACAAACTTTTGTGCAGCTTCTCCAGCACTTAAATTCATCATAGTAACACCAATAATAATCCCACCAAGAATATTAATAACTGTAATTATAAGACCAGCTATAGCATCACCTTTAACGAACTTAGAAGCACCATCCATAGAACCATAAAAATCTGCTTCTTGTTGAAGATCTTCTCTTCTTTTTTTCGCCATTGCTTCATCAATAAGTCCTGAGTTTAAATCTGCATCTATACTCATTTGTTTACCTGGCATCGCATCAAGTGTAAATCTAGCTGATACTTCTGAAACTCTACCAGCACCATTTGTAATAACTACGAATTGAACTATTACAATAATTAAGAAAATTATTACTCCAACTACATAGTTTCCTTTAATAACGAAATCACCAAAGGCAGCAATTATATTTCCTGCATCACCTTCTGTTAATATAAGTCTTGTTGATGATACATTTAATGCTATTCTAAATAATGTGGTTATAAGTAATAATGTTGGAAACATTGAAAATTGTAAAACATGTGTTGTAAACATTGTAATTAATATTATTACAATTGCCATTGTAATGTTAAATGCTAGTAGCACATCCAATAACCCCTTAGGCACTGGAATAATAATCATTAAGACTATTGCTATAACACCAAAGGCAACAAAAACATCTAAATTATTTTTTATATCAAGCCTTTTTGCCAAATTAATCCCATCCTTTTATTTATATAAACTTCAATTACTACTTTTTCTTTTTAAGCTTATATACCATAGCTAATATTTCTGCCACAGCTTGATACATATCCTGTGGAATTTCTTGATCTATATCTACTTCCTTATAAATCAATCTTGCTAATGGTTTATTTTCCATAATCGGTACTTCATTTTCTTTCGCTATTTCTTTTATCTTAATAGCTATATTATCTGCACCTTTTGCCACAAGCTTAGGTGCCCCTTCTCCGCCTTCTTCATAAGTTAAAGCAACAGCAATATGTGTTGGATTTGTTATAACAACTGTAGCATCTGCAACTGATGACATCATTCTTTTTGTTGCCATCTCTCTTTGCTTTTGCTTTATTTTACTCTTTATTTGAGGGTCCCCTTCCATTTGCTTGTATTCTTCTTTTACTTCTTGTTTAGTCATTTTTAAATCTTTATTATGAAACCTTCTTTGTAAGAAATAATCAATGGCGGCTATGATTGCAAGCACAATTGTTATCTTGAAAAATATTCCTGATATAATATTTTTTAATTCAGTACCTAAAGAAGGTAAATAAATGTTCGATAGTTGTAATATGGATTTATAATTATCAACTACATATTGATATCCAATATATGAAACAATAGATACAACTATTAGGTTTTTACCTAGGTCAGCCAAGCTTTTCTTAGAAAACATATTTTTAAATCCATTTATAGGATTTAACTTTCCGAAGGATGGCTTTATAGCTTCACCACTAAATAAAAAACCTGTTTGCATAAGTCCTGCAGCAATACCTGCTATCATTACTGGAAGCACAAATGGTAATGTTCCCTCAAAAGACTTTATAATAAGGTTTAGTGATATCGTACCAATTGTTGAAGAATCCACTTTATCAAGCATTCCTGATTGTAATGTCATTATAAGATAATCCCTCAAATTATTCACAACTATTCCACTTAATACAACAACTGATAAAGTAACTGCAGCCATAGTAAATGCTAATCCTACATCTTTACTCCTTGCAACTTGTCCTTTCTTTCTGGCATCACTTTTCTTTTTAGGTGTTGCTTCTTCAGTCTTATCATCACCAGCAAATATAAATAATAATGGTACTGCTTGAAAACTCTTAAGAATACTTTTTATCATATCTGGAATAGTATCATAAGAATATACCATTAATTTCATGAATATCGGTAATGATATTACAAATAGCACCAAACCAGTTACCATTCTTACAGGCATACCTAGTATCATAACATTAATAGCTGGTACCGTTCTTGATATAAGTGCCATACAAATATCAGTTAACAAAACAATTAATATTATAGGTATTGCAATTCTAACTGCTATTTCAAAATAATTTACAAATGCACTCAAAATAGCCGAAAAAATATTCTCATAGGAAATACTTGCTCCAATGGGCACTACATTAAAACTTGCAACTAGACATTTAATTAAAACATGATGTCCATTTACTATAAAAAATATTGCTGTAGCAACATAATATGAAACATTTGAAAGTAATGTAACATTTGTTCCTGTTATCGGATCCATCAAATTCATCATTGAGAATCCAATTTGTGCATCTATAAGTGCACCTGCTATTTTAGCAGCTTCAAAAATAAGTTGGGTTGCAAATCCCAATGTTATTCCTGATAATACTTCACTAAATAAACATAGGAGTAACTTAAAATTACTATCTATTTTTAATACATTACTCGTATCTACACCTTTAATGATAAAGTATGACATTATAATTCCTAAAGCAAACTTAAGAACATTTGGTGTTCCTTTAGGGTAAAATACTTTAACTACAACGAAGAAAGTAGATATCCTTAAAAAAATTAATAACAATCCAAGAAAATATGCTGTATCTAACATAAGCTATACCCCCTTATGTAGATATCTTTACAATTAATTCAAAGATTCTCTTTGTAAAAGCCATTATTGTTTGGAGCATCCAACTACCTGCTATTATTCCAACAACAGCAATAGCTATTACCTTAGGTACAAATGTTAATGTTTGTTCTTGAATTTGTGTTGTAGCTTGAATAATACTTATTATCAAACCAATTACCATAGCAACAACTAAAATTGGACCTCCAACTTTAATAGCTGTATATATGGCATCCTTTATTATTTCTGCAACTAAATTTTGGCTCACTTCTTAATCACCTCACGAAAAACTTAGTATTAATGATTTAACAAGTAAATTCCATCCATCAACCATTACAAACAATAACAATTTAAATGGAAGTGAAACCATAACCGGTGACAGCATGAACATACCCATTGACATAAGAACACTACCTACAACAATATCTATTACTAAGAATGGTAGATATAATAAGAATCCTATTTCAAAAGCAGTTCTAAGCTCACTAATTGCAAATGCAGGTATAACTATGTATAATGGCACATCACTTGGCTCATCATATGTATTATTAGAATCTGAAGAGTTTTCTGAAATCTCAACAAACAATTCTAAATCCTTTTGTCTAGTCTGCTTTAACATAAATTCCTTTATTGGCTTTTCCGCAGCTTCCTTAGCTTGCTCTTCAGATATGGATTGATTTAAATATGGCTGAATAGCATTATCATTCACTTCTGAAAATACTGGATGCATTATAAATAATGAAAGGAACAATGCAAGTCCAACTAATATCTGACTTGGTATACCTTGAGTTAACCCCATAGCATTTTTTAATAATGATAAAACAATTGCTATTCTAGTAAATGAAGTTACCATTATTACTATTGATGGTAATAAACTTAATACTGTAAAAAATATTAAGATTTTAATATTAGATACATAATCATTTGGAGTTCCATTACCACCTACATCAATATTTACACTTGGTAAATCTACAGTTGTAGGAGCTGCACTTACTACTACTGTAGAAAATGCAATAACAGCAAGAACCATTAAGATTATGTATGATAATTTGATTTTTCTATTTTTTCTCATGCTTCTCTTCCTTTGACTTTATATTTCCTATAACTGTTACTAACTTTCCTTTTGAGAAATTAATAAATTTGTCATATACCTTTGTCATTTCTTCAAAGGATTGTTGTTTATCTTTTTCTATTTTTTCTATTTCTTCATTGGTAAGTACTTTAAGTTTTTCAGTATGAGATGGCGCATTTAAAAGCACCATCCCTTCATTACCTATTTTTATAATTACTATATAACTATCCTTAGATACTTGAACTCGATCAATTACTTTTATATATCTATTTTTACTAGTAGTATCTAATCCTTTTTTTCCATATTTTAATGCTGCTATCATTACCCCTATTAATATGAACATTGCAGCAACTAATTTTAGGAATGCAAAAACAATATCAAAATCCATAATTTATTATGATTGAACTAAGAAATTAGCTGAATCTTCTCCTGTACTATAGTAAACATCAATTATTTTCCCATTATCTAAAATTTTATTTATTTCTTCTATAAGTCCCTTTTTTACATTTACTTCATTACCATTTTCAAAATCTTCTGCTGTCTTTGTTTTTAAATAGCAAATTGTTGCATCTTGAAGTTGAATCTTTTTACTTTCAACCTCTTTGCCTAATTTTTTATTGGATTTGTCATAAGATAATGACACCCCAGTTTTTAAATATGATTTTTTGCTACTATTAGCTGAATCTGATAAATTTATTGTTGTTTCCTTTGTAATAACATAAGTTGTAGTTTCAACTTTCTTTTCTGATGAAGATTTCAAATAAAAATAAAATCCTCCAAATGCGCCTGCACCTAGTACTACTAATGCTAATAATATAATAAGTATTCCCTTACCTTTTCCTGATGCCTTTTCTTCATTGTTTGTTTCTTTCTTCTTTGCCATATTATCACTCCTTACCCTTTGCTTGAATTACTATATTAACTCTTCTGTTTTCACTTCTATTTTCATCTGATGTATTTGGTTTTACTGGTTTAGTATCAGCTTTACCAGTAGCTGAAAACTTACCTGGTGTTAACCCCTTCTTTTCAGTAAAATACCTAACAACATTCGTAGCTCTTCCTGATGATAATTCCCAGTTAGAATCAAATTTATCTGTTTTAATTGGAACGTTGTCTGTATGACCTTCTATCTCAATGTGATTAGGTAAAGTTGACAGTAAAGCTGCAATCTTATCTAAAATCACTATTGAATCATCTTTTAAATCTGTCTTACCAATATCAAATAAAATATTATCTTTAAGTTGTAATATAGTCCCACCATTTTCATCAGTTGTAATCTTAACAGAATCTGTTAACCCATTTTCTTCAACATAAGCTTTTACTTCTGCATAAGTTTGTCTATCGCCCTCATTTTCTATTGAGTCTATATCATCTTTAGATTCACCACCAACTAAAGGTACATCACCATTATACAAGTTATACTCTAATATAGAATCTGCAGTTTCGCCAGAGAAAACCTTATTAAATTCCTTTGACAATTGCTTTATCTTTGATGAATCAATTGATGACATTGAATATAGCAAAACGAAAAATGTCATAAGTAAAGTTATTGTATCTGCATAAGTATCTAACCAACTTGTATGGAACTCTTCTGACTTTTTCTTTTTCTTAGCCATAGATTATGCAACTCCTTCGCTATTTTCAGAATTATTTTGCATATATTCTAATCTTTCTTCTGGGCTTAAGTAAGTAGTTAATTTTTCTTCTACAATTCTTGGATTTACTCCAGATTGTATTGCAAGAATACCTTCTATCATCATTTCTTTTTCGATTACTTCTTCTTCATTTTTCTTATTTAAGTTAGCTGCAACTGGATTACAGAAAAGGTTAGCTACTAATGAGCCATAAAATGTAGTAATAAGAGCTTTACCCATACCACTTGCTATACCTGCTGCATCTGACATGTTACCCATCATTTGAATAAGCCCTATAAGAGTACCTAACATACCAAAACCTGGTGAATAAGCACCCCAAGTTGAGAAAATTGATGCCCCTTTTGCATGTCTAACTTCCATAGCTTGTACTTCAAGCTCAAGTATTTCTTTTATAGTTTCAGGTTCTATACCATCAACAACCATTTGTAATCCCTTTTTTAAAAATGCATCATCTAATTGAGAAATTTCTTCTTCAAGGGAAAGTAATCCCTCTCTTCTAGCTTTCTTGGAAAGTGTAGAAAACTGTACAATTACATCCTTCCCTGTGGATTGCTTTTCCTTAAAGGCTTGACCAAGCACCTTTGGTAAGTTCTTTACAACACTCATTGGAAAAGTTATGGCAACAGCACCAAGTGCACCACCTATTGTTATCATTGCTGACATAGGATCTATAAATGGTTTTATTCCTTGTGGATCTGTCATTATTGGAATAAGTACTAACACTGTTCCAAGCACCAAACCAATAGCAGTTAAAGCATCTGTTTTCTTCATTTTATTGCCTCCTATAACCTATTAGTAAAAATTCTTCTTTTATACCTAACTATTTCATCTTTTACTTCATCAATACTTTCAAGTACTATATATTTCTTGCCGTTAGTTAACGTAATTATTGTTTCTGGAACTTCTTCCATCTTTTCAATATGGTCTTCATTCAACACAAATTCCTTATTATCCATACCTGTTAAATCAATCACAATAACCTCCTATAAAAATCAAATTTTATTATGCAGGATTAGCCTTTAGCTAATCCCACATAAAAATTTATATAATATAAATTAAGTCAAATTATCTCTTTAGGTTGATTATTTCTTGAAGTATGTCATCACCAGTTGAAATCATCTTACTACTTGCTTGGAATGCTCTTGTAGCAGTTATCATTTCAGTGAATTGTTCTGATAAATCTACGTTAGACATTTCAAGATAACCTTGCATTTGTTTACCAAATCCCTTACTGTTATCTTCACCAGTAGTATTTGAACCTGTTCTAATTGTTGCAATACCTGAGTTAGCTGATTCTTGATACATATTACCACCTATTGAAGTTAAGCCTTCTGTGTTAGCAAAATCAGCCATAGCAATTTGTCCAAGTGCTGCTGATGAACCATCATCTAAGGCAGCAGTGATTATACCATCTGCACTTATTGAGTAAGATTTAACTTTACATTCCTTACCGTTTTTATTTACTGATTCTGGTATTTTTAATGTCTTTAATGTTTTATCATATGCATTAACATCTGATCTGGCACTAACAAAATTAACATTACCATTTTCATCTAAACTTTGTTTAGGTGTACCACCAGTTAATTCTTCAGAAGCTGCAATATTTTCTGCAACTTTAACTGGACCTCCATCTACTTTAATACCTTGATCTCCTAGACCTGCTTTTGATAATGCTGAAGTCAAAACTGATGATAATCCATCTTTTGTTATTGTTTGATTAACAAAATCTCCATTAATAGTTATAGTTTTAGTATCTGTATTAACATCTACTGATGTTCTAGTACCAGCAGATACAGTTCCAGCTTGAATTGTATATCCATTTAATGTAGAACCCTTTGAAGGTTCAAAAGTAAATCCTAATACTTCATACTTACCTGTTGGTGCAGCATCTACAGAACCATTAGCTATTGCATCATCAGACTTTAGACCACTGTATACTTTTGAGCTACCAGATATTGAAATAGCAGCATCACCAGTAAGACCTAGTTTATCATTAATTTTATCTGCTAACTCTTCACTCTCAACTTGCCCAGCTTCTCTAAAGTTTCCTGCAATAGTTACAATTTTTTTTGTTGGATCAAATTCTACATTTAAGTCTTCTCTATCTACATCTGAAATTACAAATTTAACATTATCCAAGAAATCTTTATCCTTACCTGCCTTTACCAACTCAGATGGTTTAGGGAAAGTAATTGTAAATGAATTATTATAACCTAATGGTAATTTCTTTATAGCTGCTTCTGATACTCCCTTAGTACTATCAACTTGTGCTATATCCTCTAAGTCATAAGTTTTACTTGTATCTCTTGTTACTTCAACTTTTATTCCTTCAATTCCTTTATCATCTAAAGCCTTATTTATTGCATCTGCAATATCAGTTCCCGTAGTAGTAGCTTTGGTAAATAAGTCATGACTTCCAGTTACTGTGATTGTACTTCCAGAAACCTTTGCTGTTATTGTTGTTGCACTACTTTCTTCACTAAACTTAATTTTATATCCATTAACTGCTGCTCCTAAGCTATCAGCTGTAAAATCAACACTATATTGTCCTGCAACAGTATTATCTTTCATTTCTGGAGCTACTGCTTGTGTTGCTGTACCTGCTTCAGCTCTTAAAGAAGTAAATGCATTACCACTACCTGTAATAGAAGCAACTTTTTGGGAAATATTATTATCTTTTAATGCTTTATTAATTGCAGTTGCTAATCCTTCTGCAGTTACACCTTCATTTTCAACAAAATTACCACTTAAAATAATTCTATGATTATCTTTATCAATTTCTGCTTCAGTTTTTGATTGCGAAACATTTTTTATTTCAAATTTATAGCCATTAAGTTCAGCACCCTCATCAAATTGGATATTAAATCCTGCAAAAGTAAATTTATCTGGTTTAGCTGCACTTGTTCCACCAGCTATCTTTTGTGCTGTTGTATTTGCTATAGTTGCTACTTTTCCCGAAACAACTACACTTTGAGAAATGCCCTTATTATCTAATTCAGATTGTAAAGCTTCTTGTACTTTTTCAGCAGTTAAATTTGAAGTAGTTGAAAAATCTCCATTTATAATTATCTCTTTATTTTCCTTATCAATAGTACACTTTGTTGCTGTTTCTGCAGCAATTTTTCCAAGCTTAATTGTATAGCCATTAAGTTGAGAACCTGCTCCAAAATTGAAATCAAATCCGCCGGCTGAAACAGTACCAGGACTTAAAGATGTTGCTTCTTGCGCATTATCATCATTAGTTACAGAATATCCAAGAACCTTATATCCATTACCAGAACAAAGATTTCCTGCACTATCTACATAAAAAGCACCGTCTCTTGTATACATCATTGATGTACCAGTACTTGTTACATTATGAGTACCACTTGCAGTATTAACAGTAATACCATTATCAGAATAACTTGATCCTGAAGCGCTTACCATAAAGTATCCATTACCATCAATTGCAACATCAAGTGTTCTGCTAGTACTTTGCATATTACCTTGAGTCATTATTCTATCGATAGCTGCAAGCTGAACTCCTAGCCCTACTTGTCCACCATTAACACCACCCGAATTAACTGTTGGTGCTGAAGCTTCAGAAACATTTTGACTTAAAGTTTCTGAGAATCTAGCTCTTGAAGATTTAAATCCTGTTGTATTAACATTACCTATATTATTACCTATAACGTCTAACCTTGTTTGGTTGACTTTCATTCCACTTATACCTGAATACATTGATCTTAACATAATTACTTGACCTCCATAAATCTATAGTATAGTTTGTCTCTTTCATTCAACAAACTCTAGGCTTCCTCTCCTTAGGTCCAGCCTATAAAATTACTACACTGTCCACATTTGTAAATACATTGCTTTCTGCTCGTGCTTTATCAACAGCTGTAATAATTGTTTTATTTTCTATGCTTGCTATTAAAGCTACATCCTTGTATACCATAACTGAATTTTTGGCGCCTTTATCTTCAGCAAGCTTAAAACCTTTCTCAATATTTTTCATATCATTTTCAGAAAAATTTATCTCTCTAAGTCTTTCAGCTGCATGCTTTGATAAAGTGTATCCTTGATTTTTGTCAATAAGCTTATTTAATATTTCTTTAAAATTACCATCACTTTTTTTATCTATTGAGTTTCTTGATGATATATTTTTATTCTGAATTCCTTCTATGGTGCCAATATTATATGCTCTTCCATTGACTATTCTATAACCCAATTCATCACCTTATTTCATTACACCTAAAATTTTCTTATCTATAGTTTCTATTCATTTTTATCCCCATCTGTTGTGTTTGAAACTTTAGTAACTTTGTCATAAGTTACTTCTTTAGTATCACCATTAGGTGTAGTAACTAAAACTTTTACTTCACCTTTATCTTTATATACACTGCTAACTATTCCAGTAATAAAATTACCGCTTTCATCTTTTTCTGATAATTCAACTTCTTTGCCCATAAATGATGATGCTAATAAAAATCCTGTATTACCAGTAATATTTATTATAGGTCCTAAGTAAGCATCATCTCCTTGAACTACCGAAATTACTTTACCTACATCAAAAGTCTTCATTTCAGTTCCACCACCATCTTTTGGAACTTCTAAAGTTATTGAAGATTTTCCACCACTTTGTACAATATTTTTAACAAGTCCTGTTATGTATTGTCCACTTGCATCAACTTCTGAAACAGTTACATATTTTCCAACAAGACTTCTTTCTGCATAGTTAGTCATTGTACTATTTAAGTTACTCATTTGTTCTAGTGAACTGAACTGCGCAAGTTGTGAAACATATTGTGTTGAATCAACATTTTGAGTAGGATCTTGGTTAGCAAGTTCAGCTGCAAGTATTGTTAAAAAAGCTTCTTTACCAAGAGTATTGTAATCTCTACCTACGATCTTAGTACCATTTTCAGTTTTACTTCCTATTTGATGAATATTATTTAGATATGAATTATTTATATCATTCATCACTTTGCTATCTGCCATAATTTACGCCTCCTATACCCACATATTTATATTATTTAATTTATATGGATCAATTTCATTGTCTTCTTCATCTTCATTGTATTCACTATAATGACCATTTTGTTGATTTTTATTATTTGATTTATTATCATGATCATTATCATTCATAAAAGAAGAACTATCTGTAAATTGTCCATCTTTGTAGAAGGTAGTATCATCATCATAAATGCTAATATTAACTTCTTGAATTTTTATATTTTGTGTTTCAAGCTGTTTCTTAATACTAACCATTTGCTGTGAAAGTAACGAATAAGTTTCCTTTGACTTAGCTTTAATTTCTGCTTTCATAACTCCAGCTTCATCAATTATCTTGATTGAAATTTCCCCAAGCTTTTCCGGATTAACTTTTACTGTTACTTCTTTTATACCATTAGTAATCATAGTTTTTATATTATTAGTTATGTCTCTTGACATACTTCCTTCATTAACAGGTTGAATTTGATTTGTTACAGGAGTAGTATTTTGTATTTGTACTCTGTTAACTGCTAATGCAAAGTTATCTGAAACATTTGTATCTTTACCATCTAACAATGAATTTAAAATTTTTTCATCTTTTGAAAATAAACTATTCTTATCAGAATTATTTGATTGACCATTAGATTCTTCAGAATTATTTCTACTTTCAACATCAACAACAACTTGTGGTTGATTATTTTCAACTTTAACTTCTGCATCTTTTAATGTACTAGATGTTTTAGTTTTATCAACAGTTATATCACTTTTCTCATTCGATACTGCTAAATTAATATAATCAGTTTCATTTTGTATTGATATTCCTGCATTCTCTTCATTTACTTTTTTAATGCTCTTAATATCTTCAATTGTTTTATTAATATCTTTAAGAATATTAGTAAAAGTATTGTCACCCTCTGATATTGTTTCAAATTTTCCACTTAACTGTTTTAAAACACTTTCAATACCAGATAACTTGTCAGCATTCATTAAAGTTTCAATATTTTTATTATCTAATAATGCCATCATGCTATTAACTGAATTTGTTAATTCCTTCAGGTTTGTATCTACATTATCTACTTTTAATAATGCATCTGTGACATTTTGAGCATTAGTCGCATTATTTTTAAGCATATTAAATAAAGAATTTAAATACTCAAGAATATCATTAATTACTTTTTCAACATCTTTTTCAATTTCTTCTTCTAAGCTTTCTACTTCTGCTTTAGAATCAAATTTAATATCCTTAGACAATTTCTTAATATTATCCTTTAATGTACTTTTAGTATTACTAATATCGTTCATAACAAAATTATTATTTTTACTAATATTGTTTGCTTTATTACTGTCTAAAGAAACTGATTTTATTTTATTATCTTTAGTTGATGAAGTATTTACAGTTTGTGTTATATTATCTTGTTTTTCTTTCAACAAATCTTCAAACTTTTCATCTTTTTTGTTTGTTTCTTTTACTTTTGTATTTTGTATTGAAGTTTCTTGTTGTACTTTAGAAACTACTTTATCTATTGTATTTATCATCTCATTAACCTTTACCACTTTTATTCACCCCCTTTCGCATTACGCATATATGCATACAAAGCGAATTCATCTAAGTTTACTTGTTCAATTCTCGCTTGTTCTTTCATATAATTGCTGTACTGCTTTTCCTTGAGGGTTGCTACAGTTTTTCTATCTATTTGTTTTTGTTTTAAATTATTTCTTCTTACTTCTAATTCTCGCTTATTTTTTACAAGCTGCTTTTCTTTAGTTTTTATACCAGCTTCTAAAGCATAAAGATAATTTCTCTTAATCTTTTGGTATATAACATCTTCTCCTGGTTTTATACCTTTATAAGATTTATAATTATCTCTTAAATTATTTAGTTCACTTTCCGTTTGCACTACTTTATTTTGACTATCTGAGAAAAGTCGTTTGCTTTCTTCTTCCTTTTCTTCTCGTAGCTCTAATAATTTTTGTAGGCTAAATTTATACCCGTTAGCCATTTTCCCACCTCATTTTATACCTAAAACATACTCGTTAACTTGTTTCTACTTTCATCAAATGATGTCTTTTCATTAATTCCTTGTTTTAAGAAATTATTTAATTCATCATTATATTTAATAGCCAAGTCTATTTTCTTACTACTTCCCCTTACGTAAGCACCTATATTAATTAAATCCTCTGATTCTTTATAAGTTGCAAGTAAATCTCTAGCATAAGATGCTGCATATTTATGTTGATCATCTGCTATAGATGACATAAGTCTACTAACACTGTTCAATACATCAATAGCTGGATAATGGTTTTTATGTGCCAAGTCTCTCGATAAAACAATATGTCCATCTAGTATACCTCTAACAGCATCAGCAATTGGTTCATTAAAATCATCACCATCAACTAACACAGTATAAAAAGCTGTTATTGAACCTTTATCTGAAGTTCCTGATCTTTCTAAAAGTTTTGGTAATTTTGCAAATACAGAAGGTGTATATCCTTTGGTTGCTGGTGGCTCTCCTATAGCTAATCCCACTTCTCTTTGAGCCATGGCAAATCTTGTACAAGAATCCATCATAAGTATTACTTTCTTACCTTGATCTCTAAAGTATTCCGCTATAGCAGTCGAAGTCATAGCACCTTTTAATCTAACTAACGCAGGTTGATCTGACGTTGCGCAAACTACAACCGTTTTTTTCATTCCTTCTGGGCCTAAATCTTTTTCGATAAATTCTTTAACTTCTCTACCTCTTTCCCCAATAAGTCCAATAACATTTACATCTGCATCTGCTTCTCTCGCAATCATTCCCAGCGTAGTACTCTTACCAACACCACTTCCTGCAAATATACCAATTCTTTGTCCTTCACCAACAGTTATAAATCCATCGATAGCTCTTACCCCTGTTGGCATAATATCTTTTATTCTCTTACGCTTCATTGGATCTGGCGGTTGATTATCTATTGGATAAGGTGTTCCACTAATTTCTCCACTTCCATCAAATTCATTACCTAGTCCATCTAATACTTTACCTAATAAATCATCAGAACAATTTACTGACAAAGGTTTTCTTTGAGGAACTACTCTGCATCCTAAAGCTACACCTGTTACATCACCTAAAGGCATAAGAAGAACATATTTATCTCTAAATCCAACCACTTCACAATTTATACCTTCACCTTGTTGATTGTATATTATACACAATTCGCCAACAAAGGCCTTAATTCCTTCTACTTCTATAGTTAATCCAATAACTTTACTGACAGTTCCTTCAATATAAATTGTTGAAGTGTCATTAACCTTATTAATAAGTTTTTGAAAATCTAAATCTATCATTTTTTCTCTCTTTTACCCTAAAATTACCTTAATAATAGCTTCTAAGCCTGTTTCTATTCCAATCTTAACTATTCCATTATTTTTTTCGACAATGGCATTTCCTGGTTCCATAGTATTATCTATCATCACAAATATTTCCCCGGAAATACTATAAGATGTCTTCCAAAACTTAATTTTATTTCTAATACTTTCTTCATACATTCCATTACACTTAATTATTACATTTTCTTCACCTTTTGCAGACTCAAAAGCACTTTCAATTATTTCATTAATTCCATCATCAACATTAACTTCTTTATTTAATATTTTTTTTGCAATTGTAAGTGATAATTCAATAATTTCTTGCTTTTTTTCCATAAGATAATTATTGTAATCATTTTGTGCATTTAGTAAAATTCTTTGAGCATTTTCAATTATATTTTTAGCATCTTCTTGGACTTTAGGTAATGTACTTTCTATAGCTTCTTTTTTCCCATCTTCATGCCCATTCTGTATGCCTTGACTATAACCTTTTTCATAGGCGTTTTTTTCCATAAGTGCAGCTTTTGTTCTGGATTCCATAAGAATTTCTTCTTTTTTATTTTGCGCATCCTTAATTATACCTGCACCAATAGACTCATAATTTTCAATAATATTTTTTCTTTGTATATATAAATCTTCGTTATTTAATATTTCTTCTGTATCATACTGATTCACTTCGTAAGAAGTGGTAATAACCTTTTTATCAGAACTCAAGGTACTATTTGACTTAATAAGATTATACGATGATTGCATCTTCGCCACCTCTTGAAATAATAATTTCACCTGCATCATCTAACCTTCTAATTATAGAAACTATGCTTTGTTGAGCATGTTCTACATCCATAAGTCTTACAGGTCCTAAGAATTCCATATCTTCCTTTAATGATGCAGCTGCTCTCTTAGATTGATTTCTAAATATAACTTCACCAACCTCATCGGAACATCCCTTAAGCGCAAGGGCAAGATCTTTAACTTCAACTTCTCTAAGAATTCTTTGAATTGATACGTCATCAAGAGTAATGATATCTTCAAATACGAACATTGAACTCTTAATCTTATCAGCAAGTTCTGCATCTTCTCTTTCAAGACTTTCTGTAATATTCTTTTCAGTAGTTCTGTCAACTTGGTTTAATATATCAACAAGAGTTTGAACTCCACCAATAGTTGTTGTTTCAGAACTAACAACTGATGATAACTTACTTTCAAGAACTGATTCTATTTCTTTAATCACCATTGGCGATGTACTGTTCATTGTTGCTATTCTATACGCAACTTCACTTTGTACATCTTCAGGAAGTTCAGCCATAACTTGTGCTGCTTTTTCCTGTTGTAAATAACACAAAATCAATGCTATTGTTTGCGGATGTTCATAAGAAATAACGTTTAACAATTGACTTGCATCAGCCTTTCTTGCTATAGCAAAAGGTCTATATTGTTGTGTAGCTTCAGATACTTTTTCAAGTATTTCTGAAGCTCTTTGATTACCTAAAGCCTTTGCAAGCAATGACCTAGCATAATCCATACCACCTTCAATAATATAGTCTTTTGCTTTATTCATTTGCAAAAATTCATTTAATATCTTTTCCCTTTGTTCTGAATTAACAGATGTTATATTTGCTATCTCATAAGTAATCTTCTGAATTTCAGTTTCAGGAAGCTTCTTTAAAATCCCTGCAGAAGCCTCTGGTCCTAAAGTTATAAAAAGTATAGCTGCTTTTTGTACTCCTGTTAATTTACCATTATCTTTAGACACAAAAATCACCTCTCATTTTCAGATAACCATGATTTAACAATATCAGCCACTTGTTCTGGTTTCTTCTTTGCATACTCTTTTATTTCTTCTTCTATATGTAATTTTTCATTTGGAACCTCAAAGTTAATTGGTGCAAACTTTTGAGTTTCTTCTGGAATTTCGTCATCAATAACTACATCGAGAAGTTTATCTTCATCTTCATCATCTTCTTCAAGATTTCTCTTTCTTCTGATGATAATAATTAATACTATTATTCCTATTAATACAGTTCCTGCAATTGCTGCCCATAAGATAATCTTATTTCTCTTTTCAGCAGCCATTTGATCATTTAATGCTTGTATATTAGCTTTTGTTTCATCTGCAGCTGTTGTATCAAAGTTCATTCCAGATACTGAAATAGCATCTCCTCTAGTCGCATCATAACCTATTATATTAGCTACTTGTTGTTCAAGTTGTTCTTGCATGTCCGCATCAACATCACCATCAACTGCTACAGATGCAGTAACCCTTTTGACTTTACCTGGACTTGAAATTGTAGTTGTTGTTGTACTTCCAGTATCATAATTGGTAGTTTGCTCTTTCTTAACAGTCGTAGCATTTTCAGTGTCATCATCATTAATTGTATTGCTCATATTATTATCAACTGGACTACCACCTTGTGCTGCAGTTGTACCATCTTTTGTGTATTCTTCAGAATTATTCTGACTAACTATTACCTTATTAGGATCAACAGTCTTTTCTTCTGTTTGTTGAGCATCAAAATTCATTTCTACATTAACATTTGCAGAAACTTTTCCTTTTCCTAAAATAGTTTCTAAATGATCTATTATTGCTTTCTTATAATCTTCAGCTTTTTTATTTTCTAAGTCTTTTTGACTTGAAATTTCTTCCGAACTTACGCCTGTAGTGCTATCACCAGTCGAAATCCCTTTTGATAATAAGTTTCCTTTATTATCTACAACTTGAACATTCTGCTCAGGAATATTATTAGTTGCTGCAGAAACAAGTGCAACTATTGCTTGTACTTGATCTTTACTAAGGGTTTTTCCTGTTTTTAAACTAACAATAACTGAAGCGCTTCCTTCTTTACTGTTCTTAGAAAAAATAGAATCTTCAGATGCATTTATTAACACCTTTGCACCATCGATAGGATCTAGAGACTTTATAGACTTCTCTAATTCCCCTTCTATCATTCTGACTTTTTTCAAGTTAAACTCTTCATCAGTCATACCAAAGGAACTCTGACTATCCATTAGTTCATATCCTTTACTATTATCAGAAAGCTTTGAAGCTAAATTAAGTTTTAGCTTGTCTCCCTTTCCTTTTTCTACTAATATTGAGTTTCCTTCAACTTTATATTTAACACCTTCTTGATCTAAAGCTGCTAATACTGTAGCAGAATCATCAGCAGTTAGATTTGAATATAATGTTTCATATTTTGTAGATGTAGTCATAATAATCAAACTTACTAAGGCTACTAAAACTGTAATTATTGCAACAATTATCGCTATTTTTATCTTTTTAGAAAACGAATTAAATTTTGCCCAAAGCTTTTTAAACATTTCTGAAAGCTTGTTCATATGTAGCACTCCTCACTATTTTTATAACTGCATTTGACTTAATTCTTTATATGCTTCTACTAATTTGTTTCTTACTTGTACTGCAAATTGAAGTGACAACTTTGCTTCTTCTCCAGCAAGCATAACATCACTTATTTCAACATCATCACCCTTTATGAATGCTGTAGTCATATCACTTGCTTCTATTTGCTTATCATTTACCTTGTCTAATGCACTTTTTAGAGTTTCTCCAAAAGAACTTCCATAAACTTTACTTTCACTTGTTTCTTTATTACCTATTTTATTTAAACTACCAACACCATTTTGAAAAATTTCTTGGTTTGGTACAAATTTATTTACTCTCATTTAACTTCTCCTATTATTGACCAATTTGTAACGCCTTCATAAACATACTTTTATTTGCTTCCAAAGTATTAACATTTGCTTCATATGCTCTAGTTGACGAAATCATGTCCGCCATTTCAGTTAATACATTAACATTTGGATATGCAACATACCCTTCTTCATTTGCATCTTTATGAGTTGGATCATATACCATATTAAATTCCGACTTATCGTCTTCAATTGCTACTGCTTTAACTCCAGCTGATTTTTTTGCACTATTTAGTGCTTCTGAAAAAACAGCCACCTTTCTAACATAAGGTCCTCCTTCAGCAGTTCTTGTTGTTGTGGAATTTGCCATATTAGATGAAATAGTATCCATTCTAAGTCTTTCAGCTGATAATCCACTGGCACTAATTCTCATCGCATCAAAGCTACTCATTTTATACACCTCCAGTAATCACATATTTTGTATTTGCAAGTTTTGTATTTGCTTGTTGAATCAACGCATTATACTTTAAAGTATTAGCTGCTTGATTAGCCATTTCTAAATCAAGATCAACATTATTTCCGTCGTTTCTCATACTTGTAGACTTATCTCTTTCAACAGTAATATCCCCGACAGCACTACCATTGACATCCATATGCTTCATTCTGGTTTTTTTTAATGATACATTTTCATTACTTAATGAATTTAAGTTTTCTTCAAATATCACATTGAATTTCTTGTAGTTTTTTGTATTAATATTAGCTATATTATTTGAAATAGCTCTTTTTCTTACGTTTGAAGCAGTAATACCTCGTTTAAGCAAATTATAAGTTTTGCCTTCAGTACCACTACCTACAAGATTAATTCCCATAATTACACCTCCAAACCCTTTATCCATATAATTATCTATCTATATACATGGAATTTTTTTTTTTGCATAAATACATATATTCATTATAATTCATTTTTTTCATTTTTTCCATATTTTTTTCGTTAACCTTGGAGACTCATATTATTTTTTCTATGATTTATTCATTTTTTTACTATTTTGCACTAAAACAAAATTCTTTTTTCGATATAAAACTCCATTTATTTTCTAATTATCTAGAAATATTTTCTTTATATGTTTAATATAAGCAATATTATCTTTGAGCCTTTGTGGAGTAAAGTCGTTTTTTATCTTTTTAAATCTTATTTTGTTTTTTATTTTTATATGAACCTCAAAAAAATTCCCCAAAAACATTCTTTTGTTCTTGGGGAATTGATTATCTTACATTTTGTAATACTTGTAACGCATCTTGAGGGAGTCTATTGCTTTGAGCAATCAAAGCTATACCAGTTTGTGTCAAAATATCTGTTCTAGATATCTCCATAACCTCAGCAGCCACATCACTATCTGTTAACTTACTATTTGCTTCTTCCACTTTTGAGATATTAGAATTCAAGTTATCATAAGCTGTATCTAATCTATTTTGAAGCGCACCATACTTACCTCTTATTTGATTAATTTGATCAATTATTTTATCTACTGCATCAACAGCGTTTTTAGCATCGTTCTCATCTAATACGCTTAGATCACTTAACTTCTTACTATTACTATCTTTTAATGCTGATGATTCAAGATTATAAACTGGTATTTCTATATCTATTCCCGCCATATCGCTTATAGCAATCTTAATAATCTTTGGATCTGCATTTGTAGCAACTGTTTTATCACCTAATAATTTAACGCCATTAAATTCTGTATTATTTGCTAAATCATCAATAGAACATTTCAATTGTTCTAACTCTGCTTGAATCTTCTCTCTATCTTCATAATTCTTATCGCCATTAGCCGCACTCACTGTCAATTCTTTCATTCGTAATAATACGTCACTTATTTGCTGCAATGAACTATCATTAGTTTGTAACATTGATATTCCATCTTGAACATTTCTACTTGCCATATCCATACTTCTTACTTTAAACTTATTTTTTTCGGTATGAGCAATTTTAGCTGCATTATCTTTTGCACAACTTATCTTTATTCCTGAACTTACTCTTTGTAAAGCTGTCGAGTTACTTTGTAGATTTTTTCTGTAAGTATTAAATATTTTTAATGAACCAATATTATGATTTATTCTCATTTTTTCACCTCTGTATTTTGAAAACTTATTTCAAATTAAATTACAAGTAATTCTATAATTTTACCATCTTATTATAATTATCGCACTTTTTATAAAATTCTTCAGCTTTTTCTTTATAATTTAAACATTTATATATTACAGCTATATTATGATATATGTAAATTCTATTCAATCACCTTTTTAATTTCTTCGATCATAAGTTCATCATGACAAACAGCTAAAGACTCTTTATAAAAATACTTTGCATCATCCATTCTACTAATAGACTGAAGAATTGAAGCTATATTATATAATGTATCAAAGCTTTGCGGTTCAAATATTAATGATAATGCTAAATACATTACTGATTCTATAGATTTACCTTGTACATATGTAATTACCCCAATAGCATTTAAAATTTTGTAATCATAAGGGAATATTTTATTTAAATACATTGTTATTTCCCATGCTTCTTCTACTTTATTTTCACCAATTAGGCTTTCAATTGCCATTAACAGATTGTTCTTCTCTTGAACCATTTCAGAACTAATTGGTTCATAATTAGCATTATCCATAAACACACCAATAGTTCTATTCATCTCAGGATACTTTTTCAACATATTCTTTAGATTTTTTACATATTGCAATGAATTTTCACGCGCTAATGGTAATATTGATATCAGCTCAACCCAAAACCTACTATAATAATTTAAGGTATCTATAAAACAATCACTATTTATAAACTCTTGTGAATAAATCTTTTTAATTTTACTAAGTTCATTAACTAATGCTCTTAACACTAATTTTTTATACTTTTCATCTTCTATACTTTTATTAAATAGTAGGCATTCTTCTAAGTTACAGATAAAAGCAAGCTTCTTAATATCTTGATTCAATAAATTATTTTCACTATATTCATTTAGAAGTTTTAAAATTCTATAATCCATCAACAATGAATTAATATATTTCTTTTGATCATCCAAATTCAGTTTCATTATAATTGAAAGATTCTTTTCATTTTCTAATATTGAATTAAGCAACAAATCACTTTTCCATTTATAATATCTTCTAAAATCTATATTCGCAATTTTTACTCCTAATTCTTCATTAAAATGCATTCCATTAATATAATATTTTAGTCTAGAATCTAATTGCGATAACTGACTTAAAACCAGATTTTTATCAATCCCCTCTTCTATTTGTATTGTTTCATTAATGTCAACAAGCATTTGAATATCATCATCTTCAAGTTCCTTATCTCCAAAATATTTTTTCACATTACTAAATTCACCCACTTTAAATGAGGATAAGAAATATTTATCTAGAGCTTTAACCCTGGATTCTTCTGAGTTCATTTTTTCAAAACACTCAATGATTGAAACATAATTTTTATTCTCAAAATCACAAGTTATTTTATTTAAATATACTTTATCCAGAAAATTATATGAAACTTCTACTAATTTAACATCTCCAAGTTCACCAGATATCCTCCTTTCTCTAAGGTCAAAATATCTTTCACAATACTTAAGTGATTTATTATACTCACCTAAAGCCAAATATGATGTTGATAGCATATAATAATAATCAAGAGATTCTGATACCTTCAATGCCTCTTCTAAAATCTCTGTTACTTTTTTAAATCTTCCGCTATTAAACAATTCATGGGCATAACAATTATAAACATATGTATGTTTAACTCCATTTTCTGTTTTATTAGCTAATTCATATGCTTCTTTAATCGTCTTAAGTGATTCTCTTTTCATATTTGCCAGAGCGTAACTTTGAGCTAATTGAAAAATTGTATATATCTTTTTATGCCCACTTACAGTTTCTAATTCCTTCTTCAACATATTTATATTTCGTTCAAGCTTATATATCATAAGTTCATAATCTTCAGTTGAATATCCATTATGCAAAAAAGTTATCTCACTATTAAAGATTGGTTTTTTATTTAATACTTGTTCGTGAATACCCCCTACATATTTGGTAGATTCTTCATTCTTAAACATCCTCATTATCCTACCAAAGATATAATTCTCTTTATTCTGACCTGTAAAATTCTTTATTCTTATATAAGCAGAATTAAACTTTCTTGCATTATCTGATTTTATAAAAGAAACTAATGACTCTGGATTTTCTAAAACTTCATCTGCATCCACTACTAAAATCCAATCACCAGTACAATAACTTAAGCTTTTGTTTCTCATATCAGCAAAATTATTATTCCACTCATGTTCATATACCTTATCAGTAAATTGTCTTGCTATGTTTATAGTATTATCTGTACTACCAGTATCAACTACAATAATCTCATATTCAATTTTACCATCTAAAGTAGTAATAGCTTTTAAGGATTTTCCTATATTTTTCTCTTCGTTTTTTGCTATCATAGCAATGCTTAGTTTCATCTTTTTTCTCCTTGTACACCTTTTATAATAATTTATCTATTGTTTTTCTAAATTATATATATATATAAGAAATCATCAAGCGATTCCTCACTTGATGATTCAAACAATTCTTTAAATTAATCAAAGAAATTTTTTATAACTTTTATTACATAATCAGCTTTTTCTTGATTAATTCCAGGATATACTCCTATCCAAAGAGTATTATTCATTACTTTATCAGTATTATGCAAATCACCTATAACTCTATACTTAGACTTATCTCCTCTTATATCATCAAAGCAAGGATGTTTAGTTATATTACCTGCAAATAACATTCTCGTTTGGATATTATTCTCTTCTAAATATCTAACAAACTCATCTCTGTTTATTCCTGTCTCTTCTCTTATTGTCATCAAGAATCCGAACCAAGATGGTTTAGAATTTTCTTGTTCTTCAGGTAATATTAATTTATCTTCTAATGATTTTAATCCATTCCTTAAATAATCCCAGTTTTTACGTCTTAATTCAATAAATTCTGGTAGTTTCTTTAATTGTTCACACCCTACAGCTGCTTGCATATCAGTAATTTTTAAATTATATCCAAAATGTGAATATACATATTTATGGTCATATCCATAAGGTAATTCACCACATTGTCGATTAAATCTATTCTTACATATATTATCTACTCCAGAAGGACATACGCAGTCTCTACCCCAGTCTCTCATAGATTTCATTATTTTATTAAGAAGTGGATTATCAGTGTATACTGCTCCTCCTTCTCCCATAGTTATATGGTGTGGTGGATAAAAACTAGATGTTCCAATATCAGCGATTGTTCCTGTGTATTTCCATTCACCATCAATATAATATTCAGAACCTAAAGCATCACAATTATCTTCAATTAACCATAAATTATGTTTATCACAGAAATCTTTTACTTCTTTTAAGTTGAAAGGATTTCCTAATGTGTGTGCTATCATAACCGCTTTAGTTTTCTCTGATAATGCACTTTCTAACATATTTACATCTATATTATATTCAGGTATTGTAATATCAACAAATACCGGTACTGCTCCATATTGAATTATTGGCGCTATTGTAGTAGGAAAACCTGCTGCAACTGTAATAACTTCATCACCAGCACTTATTTTCCTTTCCTTTAGTAGAGGTGAAGTTAATGCAGCAAAAGCTAACAGATTAGCCGATGACCCAGAATTAACAACGGAACAATATTTTACTCCCATAAATTCTGCAAATTCTTTTTCAAATTTATCAGAGTATCTCCCCATTGTTAACCAAAAATCTAAGGAACTATCTACTAAAGCCACTACTTCCTTTTCATCATATACTCTTCCAGAATAATTAACTCTATCCTTCTTAGAATTATTTTCTTCTTTTAAAACTTCATCGTAATACTCTTTTACTAATCCTAATATGCGCTCTCTTAAATCATTCGTAGCCATTTATAACTCCTTAATTTCTTATTTAATTATTATCCATTCATTTGCAAGTATAGCCTTTTCATATAATTTACTTACTTTACTTCTTAATGAATCGTCCACTATTTTTACAGCAAAAACACCATCTACTTCTAAATGCTTATTTAATTTTTTTATTGTTTCTATTGGATTGGTACATTTTTCTATATTGCTTTCAAATACAATATACTTGTATTTATTTTCTCCTAATTCACCAGAAATATCATTGATTGAAGAAACATATTTAACGAAGTCTGAAACACCTTCTAAATCTATAACATATTTCTCTTCATCAGTAAAGTTATCGACTTTAACATCTAGATTATGTGATTTTTCCTTGATCTCTTCTTTTATTTTTAACGGATTACTTCCAAGTCCACAATTTATACCTAATATATTTACTTTATTTGTATCATTACAATTTAGATGTCTTATTAAATTATAATCCCAGCAAAAACCTATGCCCCATGGATCTATTTTATAGTTTTTCATAAACTCTTTTCTGCCATCTAAATAAAAATCTGTATTTTTACTACTTTTAACATTGTTATATTCAGTTATTTCATCTTTTAACGTAACACTTCCAAAATGATGACAATATGCATCTTTAGCAAGCACCATCTTATAACCATTTCTTCTAAAATGTAATGAAATAACATCATCAGGAAAAGATTGAATTGACGGAGTATTATAATATCTGCTAAAACCTATCCCTTGAGAAGAATAACATACATCATTCCTAATCATGCTTATTGGATTACAAAGTCTAACTCTTTGCTCCCATCTATATGAATTCAACTTGTTATTTTCAGCTGCAAATTTGTGCATTTCTTCCATTGTTGAATAATTAACATCAATAGTTTGATTATTACTCACATTAGGTGTAGTAGGCACAATATATGCAATTTTTTCATCAGATTCCATACACTTAAGCATGTTAGAGATAGCATTTTCTGTAACCACAACATCATTACTTATTGATAATGTATATTTTCCTTCTACTATTCTACATATAGTATAAAGTCCACCACCATTTTTAAGTATATCTAATTGTTTTGTGGGATTTATGCTTTCAAAATATTCTTTTGTGCCATCTGTAGATCCATGATTAACTAAAATCAATTCATAGTTTAGGTCTTTAGGTACATGCTTTAATACATTTTCAACGCAAAGCTTAGTATATTCTAGCTTATTATAACCAACAACAACTATGGAAAGATCATATTTATACTCACCTTTTTGTATAGCTTCATCAATGTGCTTATTGTAGGATAGTTCAATCATTTCATTTTTATAATAATCATTAATTTTATCTTGATCAGGATATAAGCATACCCAATAATAGAAATTCAATTTCATTTCTTCAATTAAGGGAATTAATTCATATTTTATTTTAGATAATGCTTTTTCTGATCTAGAATATGTTAATTTAATAATGTTATCAAGTGAATACATAATACTTTCTAAGGCTAAATTAACATTACCATTATCATCATCATTAAAATTTTGTAGTACACATGAATACATAGCTTCTATCATACTATTCATTTCTGATGCAATTCCATAAAACTCACTATAATTTCTCTTTAGATATAAATCATACAAGTAATTTGAAGCTTCAATTAATGTGTCATTCATCTCTAATATTTGTTTTGCAATATCTATATTCTTCATATACCCTCCTATATTAGCCTTGTATGACTTTTGCCACTTTATCTGCTAATATCTTTCTTCCTTTTTCGTTTAAATGAACTGTATCTTTATCATTTACAAAGCCTGAATTATCAACAAGAAAACTCATATCATAAACATCAATGTTATTCTCACTGAAAATATGACATATTATCTCTACATTTTTCTTGTAAAAACCTTCAAAACAGCCTCCTATAAACTTTTCACACAATTCATAATTTATCGGTGTTATATATGGATATAATTCTATGTTATTTTCTTTGCACAAATTAATTAATTTCCTTAAAACTCTTACCTTTCTACAATCTATATCTAAAATATAGTTATATAACCAAATACATATATATTTATACTTATTAACTTCTTCATCTTCATTTTCAGGACGCATATTAAACCAATAATCCAAAATATTATTTTTTAATATGCCATTTCCATAGTATTCACCTTCATAACTAAGGAAATTTTCTCTTGTTGTTTCTACATACATATTATATGTATCAACTACGTCATGTCCCTTATCTTTAAATAATTTTAAAATAGAATTGTACGCTTGGACATTTTCGCACTTAGGATTTATATCCCAATAACTCGAAAAAGACGCCATATTTATTGGTAGTATTATTTTCTTGGGTGCTTTATTATTACGTACCAAATATTCTGTAACTAAATAATGTATTCCAAGATGACATGCAGGGAAGTAAAAACCATTAACACTTTCGTCTGTAACGTTATCTTCAATCATTTTGTATAATGTTCGTATATCTTGGTCTTCATGACTTATTATACTCATTACAGAGTCTCCCATTATTAATAAATTCTTTTTCTCAGTATCTTTTAACTTTTCTATTGCTATGTCTTTTAGTTGTCTTAACGGTATAAAGAAATGAATATTTTCTTCTAAACCATATCCTTTTAGTTGATTACTAATTTCCTCTGTATTATCAAATGAAGCTACAATAATTCTTGTCTCCTCAATACTTATATTCTTCAAAATATCTGGATTGTTTACTTTTCCTTTATTTTTATTCCATAGAGCCTTATTGTTATCTAAAAAAGTAATTTCACCTTTAAAGTCTTCTCTAATAAAGTTTTCAACTAACTTACCTACCCAACCTGCACCAAAGATAAATACTTTATCATTAAACTTATTATCAACTTGTAACTTTTTAATATATTCTTTCAAATTTTTATATATCATAATTCTATCCTTTTATATACCAATTAATCTTTTTTATTTTGTTTTTACTGCATACATTACTGCATCAACACCACTATAGCAATACATTCTCAAATAAAATTTATAACCCAAACCCCAACTTTTAATTAATAATGGTATTTCATATAAATCATCTGGTTTGTGATATACACTAATAGCTAGATTTGGTTTTTTATCAAAAATTATATTTTTACAACCTAGTAATGCCTCATATTCAGCACCTTCGACATCCATTTTTATCATCGTAGCATCAAAATCTCTTATGCATTCATCCATAGAAACACATTGCACCACTTCAGATCCA
>JAQXTC010000111.1 GCA_029219285.1 Clostridiaceae bacterium | reverse complement strand
TTGGGTGAATAGTATGCTGGATTTTTTTCTTATAGGAATAATATGTTTTCTTTTAGTGTTAATATTGGCTTTAAGAAGTAAGATAAATTATATGTGTGACATATTGGATGAAGTTTTAAAGGGGAATATTAATCAGAGAATAAGAATTCAAAATAATTGGAAACCATTAAGTGTATTAATTAATAAGGTTAATATGGTTATTGAAAGTTTTCAAAGTTTAACTTCAAAAAATATAGAGAATGAAGAGTCTAGAAAAAAGATGATATCTAATATTTCTCATGATTTAAGAACTCCGCTTACTTCAATGCTTGGGTATATGGAATTAATCTTTGATAATGAAGAGATAAGTGAAGAAAAAAAGCAAGAATATCTTAAAATTATATATGATAAAGGAAATTCTTTATATGGTTTAATGGAGGAGTTTTTTCAAGTTTCAAAACTAGATTCCAATGATATAAAAATAGAAATAGAAGAAACAAATATATCAGAAATTATAAGACAAAGTTTTGTTTCATTTTTTGTAGAAATACAAAAATATAATATAAGGCCATGTATAAATATAGGTGAAGGTGATATTTTTATATTAACTGATAAAAAAATTATAGGTAGAATATTAAATAATTTAATTAATAATGCTATCAAGCATGCAAGTAAAGCAACAGAAATCGGTATTAATTTAGTTGATAATGATGATGATATACTTTTAGAAGTTTGGGATAATGGCATTGGTATAAATAAAGAAGAAATAAATCATATTTTTGATAGGTTATATACTGTTGAAAAATCTAGAAATTTAGCTTTGAAAAATAGTGGTCTTGGATTGACCATAGTAAAAAAATTAGTTGATTCTTTAGGGGGAAGTATAAAGGTAAGTAGCATTCCTTTTAAGGAAACAAAGTTTAGTATTAAACTTTCGAAGAAAAGTTAAGAGATATGTAAACAAACATTAAATGGAGTGTAAGGACTATGCTGTATATTAAAACCATAGTCTTTATTATTTAAGGAAGAAGGTATTAAAGTGAGTGATATATTAAAAACATATAACTTAACTAAGAAATTTAAAAATTTCACTGCTGTTAATAATTTAAATATGAATATTAAGCAAGGTGATATTTATGGATTCTTAGGAGAAAATGGAGCTGGAAAAACTACAACAATAAGAATGATTATGGGACTAATATCAAAAAGTGAAGGAGAAATAGAAATATTCTCAGAAAAATTTAGTCCAAGTAATAAAGAAGCATTAAAAAGAATTGGAGCAATAATAGAGTATCCAGGATTTTATCCTAATCTTACAGCAGGTGAAAATTTAGATATTCATAGAAGAATGATGGGTATTCAGGATAAGACTTGTATTATTGATTCTTTAAAGATGACTGGCATAGATGATGTTGAGGATAAAAAGGTTAAAGAATTCTCACTAGGAATGAAGCAGAGACTAGGAGTATCAAGAGCACTTTTACATCATCCAGAGTTTCTAATTTTAGATGAACCTACTAATGGATTAGATCCTCGCGGAATAAAAGAAATAAGAGAACTAATTTTGGAATTAAGAAATAAGCAAGGAATTACATTTTTAATATCATCTCATATATTAAGTGAAATTCAACAAATGGCAACAAAGATTGGAATTATAAATAAAGGAAACTTATTAGAAGAGGTTAGTCTTGATGAATTAGAAAAAAGGAATAGACATTATATAAATTTAGTAGTAAATGATGATAAAAAGGCTACTTGTTTATTAGAAGAAAAGTTTAATATTAGAGATTATGAGATTGCATCTAAGAATAATATTCGTATTTATGAAAGGTTATCAGATGTATCAACTATAACTAAAATTCTAGTGCTAAATAATATTGAGATTAAAGAAGTATGTGTGAAGATTGATAATTTGGAAGATTATTTTTTAAATCTTATTAGTAATGAGAAAGGAAGAAGTTTTAAAATTTCTTAGATGGTTATGTTTAATTTAATATATTCAGAGTTTTTAAAATTACGAAGAACACACATAATTCCATTAATAGTATTAGGTGCTATATTAATTCCTTTTATTCAATGCTTCACAATTGCAGACATTTGTAATGCATGTCCAGATGAGAGCCTTAAGATGCAAACTTTAAAAAATAGTTTGATGAATATTAATCTTCTTCAAATACCTGCAGTGAATACCCTTATTATATCCTTAGTTGCAAGTTTCATTTTTATTAAGGAATTTACTAATAAAACAAACAATGTAATATATTCATATCATATAAGCAGAATGAAAATCTTTATTGCAAAGTATATAACTATTTTTATTTTGTGCAGCATTTTATATTTAATTAATTTTATAGCAATATTATTAACTATATATATTGGATATGGAATTGAAGGACTTAATAGAGTTTTTACTATGCAATTAGAAGTTAATTTAAGTTCATTATTATTGCAGATATTCGAGATTCCAATTGTAATTTTTATTGCTAGTGTTAGTAAAAACCTCATTATACCTAGTGTTTATAGTATTATATCAGCTTTTTCAGGAATTTTATTATTTCTTTCGGGTATTTACATGCAGTTAGTACCTATAATGCTACCATCCTTACCTGTAAATAGAATTCTACAAGGGGATCCTATTGACTATATTGCAGTTACAATAACTGGAGTAAGTACATTTATTTTGTTCTTGTTTTTATGTACATGGTATTGGAAAAAGGTTGATATACAATAGGGAAGGAGTAGAGAGATGATAAGTATAATATATTCAGAAATATTGAAATTAAAGAAAAGTAATACTCTATTTTTAATTTTAGTTGGCGCTTTAGTTATGCCTATATTTTTTGATATAGCCTTATTAATTCAAGGGGCAAGAAACTTTCATTTTAGTTATTATGCATATAGAAGTGAAGGAAATAATGTTATGATACTATCTACAATGATATTTGCTCTTTTAGCAGGTAAGGTTTTTTCTAGGGAGTATAGTGATCAAACCTGCACTACTTTATTTTGTTATCCTTATAAAAGAACTCAAATATTTATAGGTAAACTATTAGTTATATATATAATGATGATTATTTCGTATTTCATACAAGGAATATATACCTATGGAAGTTATTTCGTTTTTTCAGATTTAGGTATAAGTATAGATGAGATTATAGGTAACTTGAAGTTTACTGTAGTAGTTTTGTTATTTCAAATGGCGTTAATACCAATTCCAGTGCTTTTTGTTAATTTGAAAAGGAGTTTTGTTCCAGCTTCCGCTTATGGAATATTCGCGAGTATATGCATATTTACTTTAACTGATAGTGATAAAATAATTAATAAATTTAATCCGTTGTTATCTACAAGATTCTTTGTAGAGAATTATTACAGGGATGGGAATTTCGATTTTTATAGCTCGGTAATAGGATCAAGTGTTACATTTATTTTATTCATGATATTTGCTATTTATCAATATAAAAATGCTGAAATAGTGTAAGGAGGAGAAAGGTATGAAAAAAATAAAAACTTTTTTTAGTTTGATGTTAGTACTTTTACTTCTAGCAAGATGCGGTACTCAATATTTAGGCGGAGATAGGGATACTAAGTGGCAGAAGGACTTAAGCTACTTGAAAGAAGCAATAAAAAATAAGGACCCTTATGTTTATGATAATATTAGTGAAGAGGAATTTAATAGTAAACTTAAAAATCTAAAAGAAGAAGTTCCGAATTTAAGTGATAATGAAGTTGTAAATAAAATATATGAAATAATGGCAACAGTAGGGGATGCACATACAAAAGCACAGAAAAAATTCACTAAGAAAGTACCATTAGTGTTTTCTTATTTTCAAGATGGATTTTATTTAATTAATACAATTGATCAGTATAAAGAAGGGCTATATTGTAAACTTAAAAAAGTGAATAATATGGATATTAAGGAAGTAGAGAAAAAGTTAGAACCACTTATATCCCATGAAAATAAGGAAAATGTAATTAAAACATTACCCAATTTTTTTGTAAATCCAGAGATTCTTGAAGGGGTCAAGATAGTAGATAACATTGATACCATAAAGTTTACTCTTGAAGACTCCAATGGTAAAGAATTTAATTTAGAAGTAGAAACAATAGATACTAAAAATGTTAGTGAAGAGGATAAAGATAAGTACGAATTTATTTATCAAGATTATGATGAAACTTATCCACTATATATGCAGCAAGGTACTTTAAATTATTGGTATAAATACTTGGAAGATAATAAGGTGCTATACTTAAAGTATAAAGTTTGTGAAGAGGATAAAGAATCAGGAAGTATAGATAAAATAATTGATGAAATGATTGAACTTATTGATGAAGGAAAAGTAGACAAATTTGTGATGGATGTAAGAGAGAACTCTGGGGGTTCAACACATAAATTTGATAGACTTGTTGATAAAATAAGACAATGTGATTTAAATAAGAGAGATAAGTTTTTTGTAATAATAGGTAGGCCAACTTTTTCAGCAGCTGTAGAAGATACATCCAATATAAGAGAAAGCACTAATGCAACAATTGTTGGTCAACCTACTAGCATGAGACCTAATCATTATGGAGAAGTTACAAAGTTTGAATTGCCTAATTCTAAGATAATGATTTATTGTTCAACAAAACATATTACTATACACGAAGATAATGGAGATAGTTTGATTCCAGACAAAATAATAGAAACATCTATTAATGATTATGTAGAAAAAAGAGATCCAGTAATGGAATATATAATAAACTTCAGTGATTGAATATGAAAACAATATAAAAAAACATCATGATTGGAAAGATAAATTATCTTTTTTGATATAAAGGAGAAGGTTGATTATTTAATTGAACTTTCACCAACAAATACGGAAACTGCAGAACCTGCATTATCATGCAGCTGCGGCATCTATACTTAGAGATATAATGAATATAGAGGGGATGAGATGCGTTGATTGATAAAAAGACAATTAGAAAAGAAGTTATTAACAAGAGGGATAACCTTAATAATAAGAAGGAATTAGATTTAATTATAAAGGATAAGTTAAAGAAAACAAAAGAATATAAGGAAGCTAAAAATATTTTTATATATGTTGGGTTTGGAAGTGAGATAAATACAACTGAATATATAAATGATTTCTTAATGGAAGGTAAAAATATATTTATTCCAAGAACAGATATAAAAAATAAGGTTATGGAGGCAGTTCAAATAACTTCATTAGAGGGATTAGTGAAAGATAAGTATGGGATTTTAGAGCCAGATAAAAACAAACAAGCCATAGATAAGAATGACTTAGATTTAATAATTATGCCAGGAGTAGCTTTTGATAAAAACAAAGGTAGAATTGGCTATGGAGGAGGTTATTATGATAAGTATTTAATGGATATTAACCAATGTATACCTAAGATAGCCTTGGCATATGATATTCAAATTATTAGTAGAGTTCCAGCAGATGAACATGATATTAATCCAGATAAAATAATAACGGAAAGCTATTTGATAGAGGACTTAAAATAAGCTTTAGATACAATATAAAAATAAGTAAGGAGATAAAGAAATGGTTGATATTATAGAAACAAAGAGGCTTATTCTTAGGGGATGGTGTATAGACGATCTTGATGATTTATATGAGTATGCTAAGAATCCTAATGTAGGTCCCAACGCAGGTTGGAAACCACATGATAATAAAGAAGAAACTTTAGGAATACTAAATAACTTTATTAAGGATGACAATTTGTGGGCCATTGTTTATAAAGAAAATAAAAAGGTTATAGGTTCAATAGGATTTAATGAAGACAATTTAAGAGGTGATATTAATTCTAAAGCTCTTGGATATGTTTTGTCAGAGGATTATTGGGGAAAAGGGATTATGACAGAAGCAGCTAAAAGTATTATTGAGTATGCTTTTAAAGTAAAAAAATTAGATGTTTTATCAGTTTATCATTTTACTTTCAATGATAGGTCAAGAAGAGTTATAGAAAAATGTGGATTTAAATATGAGGGTACTTTAAGAAAAGCTAGAAAGATATATAATGGAAAAATTATTGATCGTATGTGCTATTCAATCTTAAAGGAAGAATACCTAAAATAGAATAAAGGCTGTCAACAAATTGGCAGCCTTTATTTTTTGTATTTATATTAATTGATAGCTGATTTATCTTTCTTTGTTAGCAATTTCTTTTAAGATTCTAGCTTCAAATTCTGCTAAATCAATGCTTCCTTCTTCACCATTCTTTCTGCTTCTAACAGATAAAGTATTGCTTGCAGCTTCTTTTTCACCTACAACGCAGATGTAAGGTACTCTTTCAAGTCTAGCTTCTCTAATCTTATAACCAATCTTTTCAGTTCTATAGTCAGCTTCAACTCTAACACCTTTATCTTTTAGGCTCTTAACAACTGATTCAGCATAGTCAGCATACTTATCAGAAATTGGAAGAATCTTAACTTGTACTGGTGATAACCATGTTGGGAATGCTCCAGCATATTTTTCAATAAGCATTGCTAAAGTTCTTTCATAGCAACCAATTGATGATCTGTGAATGATGTAAGGACGTTTCTTTTCACCATTCTTATCAATGTAAGTCATATCAAATCTTTCAGCAAGAGCAAAGTCTATTTGAACTGTGAATAAAGTATCTTCTTTTCCGTAAACATTCTTACATTGTAAGTCAAGTTTTGGACCGTAGAAAGCAGCTTCATCATCAGCTTCAACATAATCTATCTTTAAGTGATCTAAGATAGTTTTCATAACTGATTGAGTATGATTCCAAGCTTCTGGATCATTGATGTATTTTTCAGTATTGTTAGGATCCCATTTAGAGAATCTATAAGTAATATCTTCGTCAATTCCTAGAGTTCCCATAATGTATTTAATTAATTCAACTACGCCTTTAAATTCATCTTCTAATTGTTCTGGAGTAACAATTAAGTGACCATCAGCTAAAGTGAATTGTCTAACTCTTATAAGACCGTGCATTTCTCCTGAATTTTCATTTCTGAAAAGAGTAGAAGTTTCAGCATATCTTATTGGAAGATCTCTGTAGCTGTGTTGTTCAGCATTGTATATAGTATATTGGAATGGACAAGTCATAGGTCTTAAAGCTAATACTTCATCGTCCTTTTCTTCATCTCCAAGTACAAACATACCATCTTTGTAGTGATCCCAGTGTCCAGAAACCTTGTATAAATCACTTTTAGCCATGTAAGGAGTTTTTGTTAATACATATCCACGCTTTTCTTCTTCGTCTTCAACCCATCTTTGAAGAGTTTGAACGATTTTTGCTCCCTTAGGCATTAATAGAGGAAGACCTTGACCTACTTTTTCATCAGTAGTGAATAGTTTTAGTTCTCTACCAAGTTTATTGTGATCTCTCTTTTTTGCTTCTTCTAAAGCTTCAAGATGAGCTTCAAGATCAGTTTTCTTTAAGAATGCAGTACCATAGATTCTTGAAAGCATTTTGTTTTTTTCATTACCTTTCCAGTAAGCACCAGTACTTCTAAGAAGTTTAACAGCTTTTATATTTTTTACTGACATTAAGTGTGGTCCGGCACAAAGATCAGTGAAATCACCCATTTTGTAAAATGATATTACTGCATCTTCTGGTAGGTCATTTATAAGTTCAACTTTGTAAGGTTCGTCCTTCATTAATTCAAGAGCTTCATTTCTTGGAAGTTCAAATCTTGTTATTTCAGGATTTTCCTTAATTATTTTTCTCATTTCGTCTTCTAGGTGTACTAAATCATCAGCAGAGAATGGAGTTTCTCTATCAAAATCATAGTAAAAACCAGTTTCTATAGAAGGTCCAATAGCTAATTTAGTTTCAGGGAATAATCTCTTAACTGCATAAGCCAATACGTGAGATATGCTGTGTCTTACAGCATCTTTGCCTTCTTGAGAATCAAAAGTGCAAATTGCAAGTTCTACGTCTTTATCTATTGTATGACGTAAATCTACAACCTCACCATCAACAATACCACAACAAGCATTTCTTGCTAAACCTTCGCTAATACCTTTAGCAACTTCTAAGACAGAAACGCCATTTTCAAATTCTTTAACAGAACCGTCTTTTAAAGTAACTTTAATCATTTTATTAACTCCCTTCGTATATGTATTTAAAACTATTTGTAAAATAAAAAAACTTCGTTCTCTATATAAAGAGACGAAGAATAATCCGTGGTTCCACTCTAATTAATTAAGAATAATATGTTCTTAATTCACTTAAGGTTTATCGTAACGTGATAAATACGGACTGTATTAAGGTCACTCAGAGGTAGTCTTCGGTTAAATTCATTTAAGAATCTTTCAGCCAGGTTTGGATTCTCTCTCTGACAAATGAGGTTTTAACTTACTCGTCTCTTCATAGTGTTAAAATATTTCGTTAATCCTAATTATAGTTATTTATTTTTTAGAAGTCAACATTAGATCGACAACAGTTTTAAAAAGTAAATCATATAATGTTATTTAAATTTATTACATATATACAAAAATATACTAAAAAGTGGTACAATATATTTGTGCGGTAGTGACTTAATGGTAGAGTACCACCTTCCCAAGGTGGGAGTTGCGGGTTCGAGTCCCGTCTACCGCTCCACATTAATATTATTAAAGAAAATTGTTGACATGTCCTTAAAATTTGATATAATAAACTCATAAATTAAGTATGCGGGTATCGTATATCGGTAATACTCCAGCCTTCCAAGCTGGAAAGGTGGGTTCGATTCCCACTACCCGCTCCATAAAAAGAAGCAGCAATTATTTGCTGCTTTTTTTAATATATATTTTCAATTAATCTTTGTATTCTAAGGTTTTCAAGTGTTTCTTCAGAATAAAAAACACCACCCATTAAACTTAGAATAATATCATCTTTTTTATAACCTTCTTTATAAAGTTTTATATTTTTAGTGATTTTTTTTAATATATTTATAGAAACATTTAAAGTAGCTCCAAGCTCTTTAAATTGATAATAATCCTTTGAAAGTAATTTATATAGTTTGTTTTGAAGTTCTATTTTATATTTTATATCAGTCTCAATACAGTGATGGGGACCATTTTTTCCTCTATGATGTTCTTCGCACAGATATTTGTAATTTATTTCAATATCTAAGCCACCTTCACTTCGATGAACAATATGATGAATATCAGCTTTTTTATTACAGATTTCACATAAATACAAGAATTATCCCCCTTTAAATTTTATAAGTAATATTATATAGCAAAATGGATATACATTCAATTTGCTGGAAATATAATAAATATTATTTAAAATATGTATACAATTCAAAATGTTGAATATGGATATTATAGGAGGTATAATATTTATATGACAAACAACATAAAATAATGCATTACATAGTATATAATATTACATAGTTGAAAGAAGGGTGAAGAGAATTGAGGCAAAATTATAATTCTTTTAGGTATTGGGAAAACATAATCAATGAAAATAAAACTATCAGAGGACATATGTTTATGGATAATCTACCAAAAGATAAATCTGTTTATATTCATACATTGATTTTTAGTAAGAATAATGGAATAGATAATATATATGCTTATTTTCCTGATCCTAAAATTTTATTGGGATATATTCAATACTCCTTTTTACAAGAAGCTTTTTATAAATGGATATATGGTAAGAAGAGAATGGTTACCAAAATTCCAGGGATATCTGTTGAGAAAATAGTAAAAGGTGGATTAGAAAGAGGATTAATAACTAATGATACTGCAAAAGTTATGTTGAATCATTATAAGAAAGTAGTTAAAATGTGGGATTTACCAAAGAATAGAGTGTTACCTGAACTTACAAAGTTTTGCAGAGAATTTAATAGAGCGTGGTTTGGAAATAATCAAGAATTTATTTATATGAAAGTGTTTAAAACTCCAATAGAATTATGTGATTTTGTTGTTGAATCTGCTTGTATAACTAATGATGAAAAAGATTTTCAAGAAAGAATTGGAATGTCCGTTGACGAGTGGAGAGATCTTTGCCGTAATTTATTTAAGGATAGTAAATATGGGCAAAAATTTAGAGAAATACTACAGAAATGTTTAACAGAAGTTATATGAAGTCACAAAAATAATATGTTGACGAATTTAAGATGAAGTGCTATAATTCTTACTGTGATGAGCGCCATTAGCTCAGTTGGTAGAGCACCTGACTCTTAATCAGGGTGTCCCCGGTTCGAACCCGTGATGGCGCACCAAAAAGCTTTAGAATTTTTCTAAAGCTTTTTTTAATGCGTAGAAAAGTATAAAAGTACAAGCATCCGCTATTGGCTTAAATACTAAATTTACAAGCAATTAAAAGTCAAGAGTGTAAAATACTTTCCTTTCATTTAGTTATTGAGTGGTGTAAGCGTTCGGGAGTGTCGACTTGAAGCTTGTCTTCCGGAGAGCACTCCCTGCAGCTCTCAGCCACTTTTTTATAGAAAAAATACCCCTAGGTAATAGGGGTTTTATGCTAAATTATTTTAATAAACAGATACTTTGAGAAGATATTCCTTTTTCTTCTCCGGTAAAGCCAAGCTTTTCTTCTGTTGTAGCTTTTATATTTACTTGATCAATAGATATATTTAATGCAGTGCTGATATTATTTCGCATTTGTTCAATATATGGAGCCATTTTTGGCTTTTGAGCAATGATTGTTGCATCAATATTACAGATTGAATAGCCTTTTTCATATATAAGAGTAGCAACTTCTTCTAATAATTTTATACTTGAAATACCCTTATATTTTTCATCAGTATCTGGGAAGTGTTTACCAATATCTCCAAGAGCTGAAGCACCTAATAAAGAATCCATAATAGCATGTAAAAGTACGTCTGCATCAGAATGACCTAAAAGTCCTAAGGTATGTGGAATTTTCACACCTCCAAGTATAAGATCTCTGTTAGGAACTAGACGATGAACATCATATCCCATTCCAATTCTCATAGTATCACCTCGTTTTTCTTAATATTTTATCATAAAAATAGAGGCGATTTTATTTTTAAAGAATTTTTTCTGCTTTTTTAGAAATATCATTATTTTTTTTATTACTATTATGCTTATTTTTAATTAATTTAATGATTGAAGAAAGGCCATTAAAGATTATAAAGCCTATATGATTAACCCTTTTTCTCTTAAAATTGAAATCTACATAAATCACTTTGTTCTTCATAATACAACTCTCTTTCAGTAAATATAGATATACTATAATATATTTCTTAAAATAATAATGTATACAAAAGTTTAATAAAAAATTTATTGTATATCTAATAACATAAAAAGACTTTTGTTTTTTATGATATAATACAAGTATTATTTAAGCTTTGTAGAAAATTAGTGAGGGTGAGATGGTTGGCAGAATTTAATAAATTTCAATATTCATTTTCAAAAACTGTAGGGGTAGTGGATATTAGTGATAAGGCTTTAAATGAAAGAAAAAATCAAATAGCTATTATGGATAAGGAACTATATTCATTTAATGTATTCTTAAAGGATTTGGTAAGTCATAAACCTGATGAACGTACAAGGAATTTGATTCTTAATATTGCATATTATTTAGTTGAAAACAATAAATACTTAGATAGAATTTTAGAAAAGAAAGAGCTACCTTTTATTGCAGTTCATAAAGTTACAGGAATAAGTAGGAATTTCTTGGAGATCTGGCAAGACTACATATTAGCATACATAGTAATACTATCTAATCCAGGATATAAATATATTCAAGATTATTTAAGGATAGAGGAAAATAGGAATTCGACAGAGATAGTGCCTATAGCAAAAGCAAAAGTTGATGATGTTTATAAAGGTATAGTTATTGAAATTAAAAGAAAATATTTAATAATAATGACATCTAATGGAGAATTTATTAAAATAAAAAGCCAAGAAGAGGTGTCTTTAGGTGAAGAAGTAAGAGGAAAAGAGAAAATCGGAATTAGACATTTTAAAGTACACTTTGCAATCGCTATGACACTAATTTTAATTATGGCTTGTGCAGCTTATTACAATTATAATAAAGTTGTTTCTACGGTAGTTGTTACAGGTACATTTCAGATAAAATTGGAGCTTAATAGTAATCATACGGTTATTTATTCATATGCTCCTACCAAAAAAGGACAAGACTTAGTTGATTCAGAAAAACCTTTAGATAAGAATATAGATCAAGTTTTAAGGGATTTCGTTAAATATTCTAAAGATGAGGATATTATACCTCAAGATGGAATTGTTGTTACAATAACTGGTAAACCGTTGGAGTATGGTGTGTTAATTGAAACGGCTAAATATGTGTATGATAATGATATAAAAATAAATGTTAATAATTGTGGAAGTAAACATAACATTTATGAACTTGCAAAAGAACAAGAAAAATAGAAACTGTAATATCAGTTTCTATTTTTTTGTATTGATTAATTTGTTTTTAAATATATCTATTGAATCGTTAGAGTCAACATAGATTCTATTAAGCTCTACAGAATTATCATTTCGATCAGCTAAACCATTATTAGTAGTAAAAGCAATTGAATAGCCAGCTTCTATAGCAGCTTTTGTAGTATCTTCATTATAGTCGCCATATGGATAAGCTATTGAGAAAATTTCCTTATTTGTTATTGATTCGATTTTAGATTTAGATTTCTTTAATTGATTTAATTGTTCTTGGTAACTTAACTCATTTAAGTGGACATGGTCTATTGTATGACTTTCTATATCAATTCCGTTTTGAGACATCTCCTTAATTTGATCAGAAGTAAGGTAAAAACCTTTATCAATATAACTACTTACCATAAATATAGTCGCTTTAAGTTCAAGTTCCTTAAGAATAGGATATGCAAATTGATAGTTGTTCTCATATCCATCATCAAATGTTATTAGTATGCTCTTTTCGGGAATAGGTTTATTGTTTTTAATATAGTCATTTACTTCAGACATAGTTAAACTTGTATATCCTAAATCCTTTACTAATTGTAATTGCTGTTTTAATTGATCAGGGGTAACCCATAATTCTTCGCCTGGATGATCAATTCCAACAGCATGATAATACAATACTGGAATACCTACATTTTCATTTGTCATAGACAATCCTTCAAATCTATTCATATCCTTTTTTGAAGATATATCTTGATTCTCTGAAGTGGAATCTTCTGCATCTGAGGATTGTGATTCGTTATTAGATTTAACTTCTGTTTGGTTTGTTTGTTCAGTAGCGGTAGATTCACTTTTGTAATACATAAAAATAGACACAACTAAAATTATTAATGTAATCACAATAGTTATTACGGTAAAAAGTAATCTTTTATTATTCTTTGCGTGCATTTACAACCTCCCATTACAATCATTTACTATACAAATATTAACACAATAATTTATCCAAAACAAATTAAGGAGAAATATAGTAAAATAATGGATAATATCCACATTATCCACAGTGGCTTGTGGATAAGTTGTTGAGAAGTTGTTGATTTATATGTGAATTAGTGTGCATAAACAATAAAAAATGTATATAATTATGGTAAAAAAAATAATAATATGTTGATAAGTTTTTCTATGAATTAGTTTGCTTAAATGGCATAATTACTGGTTTTGTGGATAGGTGTGAATAAAATGTGGACAACTTTGTCCACAGGTAAAATTGGTAACAAAAAGTCGAAGGTGGATTTTGTGAGAAATGCTGTGGATAACTGTGGATAAGAATGTTTGACATGTGGAAATATATAATATAATATATGGATAATAAATAATGATGTGTAAAATAGTTACAAATTATAGGAGATATTATGGTGGAAATAAAAGAAATCATTGGTACACAGAAAGAATTTTATATAAATAATAAAACAAAAGATATCAATTTTAGGATAAAACAATTAAAGAAATTAAAGTATATTATTAAAGAAAATGAAGAAAAGATTTTAAAAGCTTTAAATAAAGATTTGTATAAATCAGATTTTGAAGGATACATTACAGAAATAGCTATGGTATATGATGAAATAAATTATGCAATTAAAAATCTCAAAAAATGGACTAAGAGAGAGAGAATACGAAATTCTATAATGATGTTTCCATCAAAAAGCTATATTTATAAAGAACCATATGGAGTTGTATTGATAATAGGACCTTTTAATTATCCATTTCAATTAATCATATCACCTTTAGTTGGAGCAATAGCAGCAGGAAATTGTGCAGTAATAAAGCCTTCAGAGCATTCTGTAAATACATCGACATTAATTGAAGAACTTATAAATAATAATTTTAAAGAAGATTATATAGTGGTAGTAGATCCACTTGGAGGGAAAGAGGTAGTTACTGAACTTTTAGAATCAGATTTTGATAAGATTTTCTTTACAGGTAGTGTAAGAGTAGGGAAAATTGTAATGGAAAAAGCATCCAAAAAACTTATTCCAGTAACTCTTGAATTAGGGGGGAAGAGTCCCTGTATTGTAGATAAAGATGCAAATATAAAAATGAGTGCAAAAAGAATTGTTTGGGGCAAGTTTTTAAATGCAGGTCAAACATGTATAGCGCCAGATTATTTATTAGTACACAAAGATATCAAAAATCAGTTACTTGAAGAAATAGTTAAGGAGATAAAGTTACAATTTGGTGATAATCCAAATGAATCTATGGATTATCCAAGAATAATAAGAAAAGAAGAAGTGGATAGAATTGCATCATATATAAAAGAAGGAAAAGTTTATTATGGAGGCAATGTTGATAGAGAGAATAAATATATTGAGCCTACAATTATTACAGATATTATAGAAGGAAGTAAGGTTTTAGAAGAAGAAATATTTGGACCAGTGTTTCCTGTTTTTGAATTTGAAGATTTAGCTAAAGTTTTAAAGGTATTGGCGACAAAGGATAAACCTTTAGCTCTATATTATTTCTCAGAAGACAAAACGAAAGTTGAGATGATATTAAATAATACAACATCAGGTGGAGCAGTAATTAATGATACAATTATTCACTGTGGAACTAATAAACTTCCTTTTGGTGGAGTGGGTAATAGTGGTATAGGATCATATCATGGAAAACAGAGTTTTGAAGAGTTTTCACATAGGAAAGCAGTAGTAAATAGAAGTACATTTATGGAATTTTCATTTAGATTTGCACCATATAAAAATAAGATTAATTTATTGAGAAAAGTATATAAATAAGGATGATGATATTGATGAAGTATATATTGTTTGATTTGGATGGCACATTAACGGATCCAAAGGAAGGAATAACTAAGAGTGTTCAATATGCATTAAAGAAGTTTGGAATAGAAGAGGAATGTGATAATCTAACTAAGTTTATTGGTCCACCATTAGATATATCATTTAAGGAGTTTTATGGCTTTGATTCTGAAGAATCAAAGCTAGCATTAAAATACTATAGAGAAAGATATTCAGAGATTGGTCTATTTGAAAATAAGATTATTTCAGGAATTCCAGAAGTGCTTGATCAATTGAAAAAATCAGGGAAAATTTTATTAGTAGCAACAAGTAAGCCAACAATATTTTCTATTAAGATTTGTGACAAATTTAATTTAAGTCAGTATTTTCATAAGATTTTAGGAAGTGAGCTTAATGGTGAACGTTCTAATAAGTGGGAGGTTATTAATGAGCTTATTAAAGAATATAATTGTTCTTTAGATGATGCTATTATGATTGGTGATAGAAAACATGATATTATTGGCGCTAAAAAATGTGGAATATCAAGTATTGGGGTTCAATTTGGTTATGCTGAAAAAGGAGAATTAGCAGAGGCTGGTGCAGATTATATTGTAAATAGACCAGAAGAATTGTTAAATATTATATTGTAATAAAAGAGGTAGATTTAACACATCTACCTCTTTTGATTATCTTTGAGATAACTTCATATTTAGTAATTGAGCGGCTGTCTTTGGATTTACCTTACCTTTAGAAGCTTTCATGATTTGTCCCATTAAAAATCCTGAAGCTTTTGATTTTCCAGCTTTAAAATCCTCAATGGATTTTGGATTAATATCAAGGATATTATCAATTAGTTTTTCGATTTCAGAAGTATCACTAATTTGAGTTAATCCCTTTTCCTCTACAATTTTAGAAGGAGCAACACCTGTATTAAACATTTCTTCAAATACATCTTTACCTACAGTAGTGCTAATTTTACCTTCATCTATAATAGTTATTAATTCATTTAAGTTATTTGGTGAAATATTTTTATCTGAACAATCATCTTTTCTTAATCTTAAAAAATCACCTAATAGCCAGTTGGCAACAAGTTTTGGTTTTGCACCTAATGATATTGTATTCTCAAAAAGGTCAGCTAAAGATTTGTCATCAATTATTGTAGTTGCATCCTTTTCAGGTAAGCCAAAAGAATTTATGAATCTTTCTTTCTTTTTCTTAGGCATTTCAGGAAGTGAGGAAGAAATTTCTTCTATCTGTGTATCCTTTATAACTATTGGTGGCAAATCAGGTTCAGGGAAGTATCTGTAATCATCAGCATCTTCTTTACTTCTCATTGGAACAGTTTTCCCTTTACCATTATCCCATCTTCTTGTTTCTTGTTTTATCTTATATTCTTCACCATAAGTATATAATTCTCTTTGACGTTTTTCTTCTTTTTCTAATGCTTTTTGAAGTTCTTTGAAGGAACTTATATTTTTCATTTCTACTTTAGTATTGAATTTATCACTTCCAGCTTCTCTTATAGAAATGTTAGCATCACATCTTAATGAACCTTGTTCCATTCTACAGTCTGAAATACCGGAATACTGAAGAATTGATTTTATTGCCTTAAAATAAGCTACAGCTTCAAGAGGAGAACGTAAATCAGGTTCTGATACCATTTCAATTAAGGGAACTCCTACACGGTTATAATCTATATAAGAAGCATTTTCTAAATCATCGTGAACAAGTTTCCCTGCATCTTCTTCAATATGAATTCTATTTAATCTTACTTTTTTTGTTACTCCATCTAATTCAAATTCAACATAGCCACCTTCACATATTGGATAGTCTAATTGTGATATCTGATAGTTTTTTGTAAGATCAGGGTAAAAGTAATTTTTTCTATCCATTTTATTTATGTTATTTATATGACAGTGAAAAGCTTCACCAGCTTTAATGGCTAAATTAATTACTTCCTTATTTAAGACTGGAAGGGTACCAGGAAGTCCTAAACAAACAGGACATGTATTATGATTTGGTTCCTTTCCGAATTCAGTTGAGCAAGAACAGAAAATTTTAGTTTTTGTTTTTAGCTCTGCGTGTATTTCAAGACCTATAACAGTTTCTAAACTCATAATTCATTCCTCCTTTTATTGAATTGGTGCAAGAGTACATTCTTTAACTTCTTGCTCCAATGCATATGCTGCTTTAAAGATTTTTTCTTCGCCAAAGTGTGGACCAAGTATTTGTATCCCAATAGGTAGTCCAGCTTTTGTCTTTGTATAAGGTAAAGATAAGGCAGGTATGCCAGCTAAGTTAACATTAATTGTATAAATATCTCCTAAATACATTGAAAGTGGATCTTGAGATTTCTCACCAATTTTAAATGCTGGGGTAGGTGAGGTAGGACTTAAAATAAGGTCATATTCTTCGAATGCTTTTTTAAATTCATCTTTAATTTTTTTCTTTAATTTTTGGGCTCTGTTATAATAAGCATCATAGTAACCAGATGAAAGAGCATAAGTTCCAAGCATTATTCTACGTTTTACTTCTGGACCAAAACCTTCTGTTCTAGATTTGATCATAAGATCATCTACATCGGTAAATTCATCTGGACGGTAACCATATCTAACTCCATCAAATCTTGAAAGGTTTGAACTTGCCTCAGCAGACGAGATAATGTAATAAGCCGATAAGCCTTCTTCAGTGATTGGAATAGACATTTCAGTAACTTCAGCACCTAATGATTTTAATTTTTCTATAGAATCTAGGAGTGCAGATTTAATTTCTTCATCTAAACCTTCTTTGAAAAATTCTTTTGGAATACCAACTTTCATTTCTTTAACACCATCTTCAATAGTTGAAAGATAGTCTGAAGTAATTTTGCCTTTGTAGTTAGTTGCATCATTTTCATCAGAACCTTGAATTATTTCTAAAGTTAATGCAGCATCTTTAACTGTTTTAGTAAAAGGTCCAATTTGATCAAGGGAAGATCCAAAGGCTATAAGACCAAATCTAGAAACAAGCCCATAGGTTGGTTTTAATCCTACAACACCACAAAAGGATGCTGGCTGTCTTATAGATCCGCCTGTATCTGAACCTAAGGCAATAGGTGCTAATCCACCTGCAACGCAAGCAGCAGAGCCACCTGATGAGCCTCCAGGAACACGAGTTAAGTCCCATGGATTCTTTGTTACAGCAAAAGCAGAATTTTCAGTAGATGAACCCATTGCAAATTCATCCATGTTTGTTTTACCTATAATTATGGCATCTTCGTTTAATAATTTTTTAATTACAGTTGCATCATAAGGTGGGATGAAATCTTCAAGCATTTTAGATGCACATGTAGTTTTTATTCCGTCTGTACATATATTATCTTTAATTGCAATTGGCACTCCAGCTAAAGAGCCTACAGTTTCACCACTAGCAATTTTCTTATCAATAATTTCAGCTTTTTTTAAGGCATCTTCCTCGCAAAGAGAAATAAATGATTTTACCTTAGGGTCTATTTTCTTTATTCTTTTATAGAAAGCAGCTATAACTTCAACTGATGTAAATTTTTTTGATTTAATTCCGTCTCTAATTTCACATAAACTTAATTTTTCAATATCCATATTTTTCACCTCTATTCAATAATCTTAGGAACCATTATTGCAGTATCTTTCATAGATTTTGTGTTTTGGAATAGTTTTTTCTTATCTTCAAAATATTTTGCTTCGTCATCTCTAAGTACTGGTTTTAAGTCATCTTCTATATCTATTTTTATATCATCTAGATTAAGTTTATCTATTGATTCAAAATGAGATAAAATACTTTCAAATTCACTAGATAGCTTTAAAGTTTCCTCATCACTAAACTTTAACTTGGCAAGTTTTGCTATATATTCAACTTCTTTTATATCAACCTTCATTTTCATAACCTCCTATGGTTCTAATCTCTTTAAGTCTCTTGGTAATAGAGTAGACTGTCTGATGTTTTCAAGATTTAATATTTTCATAGTTATTCTTTCTAATCCAATAGCTAAACCTCCATGTGGTGGCATTCCATATTTGAATGTTTCAAGATAGAATGAAAAGTCATCAGGATTCAAACCAAATTTTTTAATGTTTTCCTTAAGCATTTCATAGTTGTGAATTCTTTGACCTCCTGTAGTAATTTCAAGACCTTTAAATATAAGGTCAAAACTTTTTGTAAGACCAGGTTTTTCACTATCTGGCATAGCATACATTGGTCTTTTTGAAATAGGGTATTCAGTTAAAAATACATAATCACAATCATATTTTTCTTTTACGTATTTACAAATTAATTCTTCACCTTCAGCATCGATATTGCCAATAGGGGATTTCTTATTGTATTTTTCTAAAAGTATTTCATGAGCTTTTGCTAATGGAATCCTTGGTATTTCAACCTTATCAGGAAGATCAGAATTAAACATTTCAAGTTCTTGTGGACAAGTTTTCTTTAAATGTGAATAAAGGTAGTTTATAAAACCTTCTTCTAAATCCATTAAGTCAGTTTCGTCTTTAATAAATCCCATTTCAATATCAAGACTTATGTATTCACTTAAATGTCTCCATGTTCCATGAAGCTCAGCTCTATAAGCAGGTGCAATTTCAAAGACTCTTTCGAATCCAGCTCCAACCATCATTTGTTTATAAAATTGAGGACTTTGCGCTAAAAATGCACGTCTTCCAAAATAGTCCACGGTAAACATTTCAGAACCACCTTCTGTACTTGATGATATAAGTTTTGGTGTATGAATTTCTGAAAAGTGTCTTTCTTTTAAGTAAGTTCTTAATGCATCAGTTATCTCTTGTTGAACCTTAAATATTGCTCTTTGTTTTGGTGCTCTTAAAGATAAGCCTCTAAAGTCTAGTTGTTTTTCTAAAGCTGTTTTTTGTTTATAAGAATTAATTTCAAAAGGTAACTTTTCATAATAAACATCACCAATTATTTTTAACTCCTTTACTTGAAGTTCAAATCCACTAGGTGATTTTTCATTCTCAGCTTTTTCCCCAATAGCTTCAATACACATTTCGAGTCTTAATTTTTTAGCAGTTTTTTTATCAACAACTAACTGAATTATTCCAGTTTTATCTCTTAGTTGCACAAATGATATTGTTGTTAATTCATAAATTTTATGAATCCATCCTTTTACTAGTATTGATTCATCTGTTGAATCTTTAATGTCAGAAATATAAGTTCTTTTCATAATAAATAGCCTCCCTGTTTTATAATTAATAGTTAAGAATTAAGAGTTATGGTGAAAATTCTTTCAGAATTTCAAATTTAGATATTCTTTATTTTTAATCCTTAATAAAAAAAGCCCCTAAATCTACATTCAGTAGATTTAGGGACGAATATATCGCGGTACCACCCTAATTTAGCTAATGCTTAATCTAACTTGCGAATATTTTTTGCATATTCAAAGTTAATTATTATAAGTCAGGAACGAATAAATCAAAAAAGCCCCTAAACCTACATTTAGTAGATTTAGGGGCGATATATCGCGGTGCCACCCTAACTTAGCGTTAGCTATCTCGTTTCAGTACAAAATTTAAAATTAATTTTATACCTAGTCATTTTAACGGTTGACTACCGGCTGAGTCTACTTTCTATAGATTTCGGTCAGCTTCTCAAGGGTGTTCTTCCATACATGCTTCATATTTGGCTCTCACCATCCCAAACTCGCTATGAATCCAAAATGTAATTACTCTCCCTATCACAGAACATTTAACAAATCTTTGAATTATTTACTATTATATGCTCTAAGGTTTAATTAATCAACACTTTTTTTAAATTTTTTTGAAATTTTTATCTTTTTAACTTATAGACTTTGAATATGAATTTTATTAATGTTGAAGATAACATTATTCCAATTGATATTGATATTCCTACAGATAATGTAGCTAAGCCACTTGAAATAGCCTGTGAAAAGTCTTTTTCAACTATATGTACAATGGTGCTATAAGCTAATATTCCCGGAACTAAAGGAAATATTCCTGGAATATAAAACATAGATGCAGGAGTATGAATTATTCTAGCCATTATTTCACTATATATATTAACAACTACAGCACCAATAAATGAAGCTAATACCATACTATTTGTATTATCAAGAGTAAGGCTATAACCAATCCATCCAATTCCTCCTGCAAGTCCACACCAAAAAATTTTTTTTCTATCGATATTAAAAAGAATAACAGGAAACACACTTCCTAAAAAAGATAATAAGGTCATTTTTAATAACATAATTTACTAGTCCTTTCATAGTCCAAAAAATAAAGTAGTAACAACTCCACAACCAACAGCTGTAATTATAAGCATTGCTTCAAAGAATTTTGAAGTTCCTGAAGAATAATCGCCATAAATAATGTCTTTAATACTATTAGTTAAAACTACACCAGGAAGTAATATCATTATAGAACCAGTTATAACATTATTAGAATCTATTACTGGAAATATTAAGTTGGAAAGTAAGCTTAAACTTCCAATTAATAAACCTGCCAAATAATAGTTTAAAAACTGAAAAAGATTTAGAGTTGAAATTTTCTCAAAAATATAATAAGTAATTAAACAAACTGGAATAGAAGCTAAGCCATCGAGGATACTACCATTAAAAAATAAAGTGTATATGAATCCTGTCATGCATGCAGCGAAAGTTCTTACATTAAAGCTAAAAATAGGAGCTTTTTTTATGTCATTAAGTTGTTTTTTTGCTTCTTCATAGGAAATGGTTTTTTTCTCTAGAGATCTAGAAAATGAATTTATGAGTTCAATTCTATATAAGTCCACGCCTTTTTCCTTTACCTTCTTTATAGAGGTGAATTTATTAGAATTAAGGTCTTCTACTAGTAATAGTAAGCCATTAGAAGTTAATAGTATTTCCACATTAGCTTGATATGAATTGCAAATTCTTGTTATACATTCTTCGATTCTATGATTTTCTGCACCATTTGTTAGCAATATTTCACCAACAGTTAAGGCTATATCTGCTATTTTTTCTGCATTCATTAGTAAACTCCTTAGATTATTTTATACATAAAAATTGTACCACATTAGCAAGTTTAGTATAAGTTATAAAAAATATTTTTTGTTGGTGAATTTTGTTTACATAGTAGATGATGAATGATAAAATGTGAAGAAAAGAAGGGGGGAGAATTTATTTGAGTGGGGATAAAGAAATTAGAAGATTTAATGAAGATAATATAATTTTTAAGATTGGTTATATAATAATGATTAACATATGTTTTTTGTTATCTATTTCACCGTTTTTAATTTATTTATTAACATTAACTGAAGAAAGCTCTCTTATAATTTTATTACTATTATCAATATTAACTGGGCCAGCATTAACAACATTATTCTCAGTTATGGGTAAATTAATAAGAGAGAAAAAAGTAGAACCATTAAAAGATTTTATCCATTTTTATAAGTTGAATTTAGTTCAAGGCATAGTAGTAGCTGCGGTTTTAAATGCACTGCTATTAATTGAGTATATTGATAAGAATTATTGTGTATTAACAGGCAATGACCAAGCAAGCTACTTATTTTTATTTTTAATAATTATTACTGTTTTAATTAGTTTTTATATGTATCCAATTATATCAAGATATAATATGGGGGTAATCTATTCGTTAAAATTAAGTTTAAAGTTTATTATAAAAAATATATATGTTAGTTTGTTTTATGTACTAGCTATTATTTTAACTATACTAATGGTTAATTTATTTAAGGCAACATTATTTATATTATTTGCAGTTGCGGGTTTATTAGGCTATTTAGTAATGCTTTTTGAAATGAATTCAATTGAAGAATTGAAAGATCAAATATATGAAAAATATAATAAATAGAATAAATATAAGCTATACCGATAAATAAGGTATAGCTTTTTTCCTATGTATCATTAAGTTATATTTATCACATAAAATAATAACTACACATATAATAAAGTGAAAACATTCAAATGGAGTTGGAAATAGTGATATATGGGTTAATTTTAGCAGGAGGAAAGGGGAGCAGATTGTATCCACTTTCGAGAGCAGATGAGCCTAAGCAGTTCCTAAAAGTTATAAACGGGAAAAGTTTTTTAGTTAATACAGTAAATAGAGTGACTCCATTAATAAGTAAAGATAACCTGTATATTGTAACCAATAAAGATTATCAAGAAAAGGTTAGAGAAGAAATTAAGGATATAAAAAAAGAAAATATATTTTCAGAGCCAAGTAATAAGGAAACTGCAACTTGTATTGGACTAGCAGCAGTCAAGTTATTAAAACAGGATGGAGATGCAGTTATGGTAGTACTTCCATCTGATCACTATATAGAAAATGAAAAAAACTATTTAGAAACTATTCAGCAAGGAGTTGATCTTGCCAATAGAAGAAGAGGAATAGTTACATTAGGTATAGAGCCTAAAAGAGCAGAAACTGGCTATGGATATATAGAAATGGGACAAAGAATAGCTGGAAATATAGCTAGCTATAAAGTGGCTAGATTTACTGAAAAACCAAATGAAGAAGTAGCTAGAGACTTTTTGACTAAGGGCACATATTTATGGAACTCAGGAATGTTTATATTTAGGGCAGATGTCATATTGAGAGAAATAGAAAAATATATTCCAAAGATGTATAAGGCACTTATGGAAATATATAAAGCAGTTGGTCAGGATAATGAAGAAGAAGTAATAAAAGAACAATATAATAATATTGATGGTATTTCTATAGATTTTGGAGTTATGCAGAAAACTAGAAAAGCTTATGTCATAAAATGTGATTTTATATGGGATGATATAGGTAGTTTTTCAGCTCTTAGCAGGTTTTTAGGAAAGTACAGAAATAATAGTATATCAAAAAATGTTTATCTAGAAGGTTGTGAAGGATGTTCTGTTTTTGGAAATAAAAATCTTATTATAGGTCTAGGTGTAAAAGACTTAGTTGTGGTGGATGCTGGCAATGTTATATTAGTTATGAATAAGAATAAAGATCAAGAAATTAAACATCTTGTTAATACCTTGAGCAATGATGATAGATTTAATGATTATTTATAAAATTAAGCCATCATTAAAGATGGCTTAATTTTATTAGTCACAACAAAAGTGAATATTTGGATGTAATTTTATTTGAAATATGGTGTATAATTAAATTAAATAATGATATATAGGGATGTGTTGAAATTTGTTAATGGGAACACACAAAATAATTGCCAACAACATTTTGGTGTTTGTTGACAGTGACTTAGTGCAATTGATAGACGAAAAAAAGTTTATATGGGGTAATATAAAACCTGATTATGTTTCAAAATATAAATTAAAAAAGCATTATTATAATGAAAGTATAGAGATGATTTTAAATAAAATTTATTTTTTATCGAGTATGTCTGTACAAGAAGTTGTTAATATCTATGGAAAAAAGAAATTTAGTGCAGAGCTTGGAGTGGTGTGTCATTTCCTTTGTGATTATTTTTGTTTGGCTCACAAAAGCAGATGGAGATTTAAAAGCGCTATGAAAAAACATGTTTTATATGAAAAACATTTAGCTTCTATTGCAAAAGAATTTTGCTTTAATAATTTTAAGGATGATGCTTTAAAAGTAGATGATGTAGAAAAATTCATAGGAAAATATTTAGCGTTTTATGAAAAAGATCAAGGTAGTGAAAGTGATTTAATTTATGCTATGTTTATTTGCAATACCATAGTAAATATGCTTTTAAAGCAAGTACATGAAAACAATTCAATAATGAGAGCAGCTGTGTAATATATGGATAAGATTGTATTCTAATAGAATATAATCTTATTTTTTTGCACAATATATGAAAATGTGCTCATATATTTAAATTTATGTTTACAATTTGGAAAAATAATCATATAATAATATTAACAAATGAGCAAATGTTCATATGTTTTTGAAAGGAGAATGGGTATGAATATAGATGAAAAAATAGATGAATGTTCAACAAATGTTGTCCATAGTGACATAGTTAATAAGGTGAAAGCGTGTATTCCAAAAGAGGAAGTTTTATATGATCTTGCAGAATTTTTTAAGGTTTTTGGGGATTCTACAAGAATTAAAATTATATGTGCACTATTTGAATCAGAAATGTGTGTATGTGATTTAGCTGCTATTCTTGGGGTCTCTCAATCAGCAGTTTCACATCAACTAAGAACTTTAAGAACAGCAAGACTTGTTAGGTTTAGAAGAGAGGGTAAAGTGGTATATTATTCATTAGATGATGAACATATAAAACACATATTTGATGAAGGACTAAATCATATCAAAGAATAATTAAGGCGGTGTAATATGAATAGTAATGAATTTAAGTTAGAATTAAGAGGTTTAGATTGTGCTAATTGCGCTAACAAAATAGAAGCAAAAGTAGATGCACTTCCACAAGTTAAAGAAGCAACAATTAATTTCTCAGTGGGTTTAATGACTGTAGTTAAAATGGATGGAGTTGTTAAAGAAGAACTAATAGAGATTATAAAAAAGATAGTTAATGATTTAGAACCAGATGTACAAGTTAAAGAATTTAATAAATTAGGAACAAAACCAAAAAAAGAAGAGCATACTTGCAATTGTCAGAAGAATTCATGCTGTGGTGATGTTCATAATCATGAGCATTCTCATGAAGAGAATAAATCTAAAAGAGAGAAAATAGTATTGGGATCAGGGATTATATTATTTATTATAGCCTTTATACTTGGTGAAAAAACTAAGTTATCGTTAATTGCTTTTGTTATAAGTTTTATACTAGTTGGTGGAGAAGTGGTTGTAGCAGCAATTAAAAATATACTTAAAGGTGAAATATTTGATGAGAATTTTCTTATGAGTGTTGCTACAATTGGTGCATTTGCTATTGGTGAATATTCTGAAGCAGTAGCTGTTATGGTGTTTTATCAAATTGGTGAACTTTTTCAAGGTTATGCTGTTAATAAATCTAGAAAATCAATATCTTCACTTATGGATATCAGAGCTGATTATGCTAATCTTTTAATTGATGGGAAAGAGAAAAAAGTTTCACCAGAAGAAGTTTCAGTAAATGATGTTATTATAATTAAACCAGGAGAAAGAGTTCCACTTGATGGAGTTGTTATAGAAGGTAGTAGTTCCTTAGATACATCAGCATTAACTGGAGAATCTATTCCAAGAAATATTAATGTAAATGAAGAAATATTAGGCGGAACAATTAATTTGACTGGTGTAATTAAGGTAAAAGTAACTAAGGAATTTGGACAGTCTACTGTTGCAAGAATTTTAGATCTTGTACAAAATGCAGGAAGTAAAAAGGCTCCAACAGAAAAGTTTATTACTAAATTTGCAAGATATTACACTCCAATAGTTGTATTTGCAGCTATAGCCTTAGCTGTTATACCACCATTAGTAATTAAAGATGCACTATTTTCAGATTGGCTTTATAGAGCATTAGTATTTTTAGTTGTATCATGTCCATGTGCATTAGTTATTTCAATACCTTTAGCTTTATTTGCAGGTATTGGAGGAGCATCTAAGAAAGGTATTTTAGTTAAGGGAGGTAACTATTTAGAGGCATTAAAAAATGTTGAAACAGTAGTATTTGACAAGACAGGTACTCTTACTAAAGGGGTATTTAAAGTAAGAAAAATAAATTCTATAAATATAAATGAAGATGAACTTTTAAAGATTGCAGCATTAGGAGAGAGTTTTTCTAGCCATCCAATTGCTAAATCAATAGTTGAAGCTTATGGAAAAGAATTAGATCAATCAGTAGTAAAATATTATGAAGAAGTTGCTGGTAATGGAATTAAAGCTACTATTGAAGGTAAGCAAGTGTTATTAGGCAATAGCAAGCTTATGGAAAAATTCAATATAAATTATAATAAAGAAGAAGCTATAGGTACTATAGTATATGTTGCTATTAATGATGTTTTTAGTGGAAGTATTTTGATTGCTGATGAAGTTAAAGAAGATTCTAGAGAAGCAATTAAGGCACTTAAAAATCTTGGAGTAAAAAAAATAGTTATGCTTACTGGTGATAGCAGCAAAGTAGCTAACAAGGTTGCAAAGGATTTAGAAATAACAGATGTATATTCTGAATTATTACCAGGAGATAAGGTAGAAAAAGTTGAAATGCTTCTAAAGGAAAAGAGTAAAAATGGTAAATTAGTCTTTGTAGGTGATGGAATTAACGATGCACCAGTTCTTGCTAGAGCAGACATAGGAGTTGCAATGGGTGGAGTTGGCTCAGATGCAGCAATAGAAGCGGCAGATGTTGTATTAATGAAAGATAAGCCATCGTCTTTAGGAGAAACTATAAAAATTGCTAAGAATACAAATTTAATTTTATGGCAGAATATTATATTTTCATTGTTAGTAAAGATAGTAGTATTAATTCTAAGTTCTTTTGGAATTGCAACTATGTGGGAAGGCGTATTTGCTGATGTCGGAGTAACATTAATTGCAGTATTAAATTCTATTAGGACACTTAAAGTTGAGTAAAATTAAATTTTAATAAAAAAGGTCGATAAAATACTATAAATATTGACTTATTTTAATGATAAAAGTATAATGATGAAGTTAGTTATACTTTCAGGCATGAGGGAGTAGCATGCAGGATTTTCCTGTGACAAAGTCAACATACTGATGAAATATCATCTGGCTTTGTATTAAATTGTGAGACTTATGTATAACGGTTAGGGTTGCGTTATACATAAGCCTCTTTTTTATTTAATTTTGAAATTACTATATATAACTAAATATTTTTGGGAATATTATTAATGAATAAGGAGTAAAAAAAATGAGTGTATTATCGATAGTATTGATTGCCATAGGATTAGCTATGGATGCATTTGCAGTATCTATGGCAATTGGTATGAACAGTAAAAAAGAAGAAAGATTAGGGATGGCATTAAAATCGGGTATATTTTTTGGAGGTTTCCAAGGAGTTATGCCACTTATAGGATGGTTGTTAGGTATTAGTTTTTCTGGATATATAGAAAAAGCTGATCATTGGATTGCATTTGCTTTATTATTATTCATTGGAGGAAAAATGATTTATGAATCATTAAAGAAAGAAGAGGATGAAGAGGAAGCAAAAGACTATTCCAATAAAGAATTGTTTATTTTAGCTGTAGCTACAAGTATTGATGCTTTAGCAGTAGGTATAAGCTTTGCTTGTTTAAATGTTAACATAGTATTATCAGCAGCTATAATTGCTTTAGTTACATTAATTCTTTCTTATATAGCTGTATACTTAGGAAAGATTTTAGGAGAAATGGTTAAGTCTAAGACAGAAATTTTAGGAGGAATAATATTAGTTGCTATAGGTATAAAAATACTATTAGAACATACTTTATTTAGTTAATTGAGTATTATATATAGAAATTTATGATAAATTTATGTTATTATAATATAATGAAATAAAAAAATATTGTTAAAAATTTATTTATTAAATTTATGAAAAAAATAGTTAAAAGAGGAGACACAGTATGGAAAAAAAGAAAAATATTTCTATGGCTGTAATAAAGAGATTGCCTAAGTATCATAGATATCTTAAAGAGTTGATGAAGAATGATGTTGATAGAATATCTTCTAAAGAATTAGGTGAAAAAATAGGATTTACTGCCTCACAAATTCGTCAGGACTTAAATTGCTTTGGTGATTTTGGTCAACAAGGATATGGATATAACGTAAGAGAATTAAATACTCAAATATCTAATATTCTTGGACTAGATAGAAATTACAAAGCAGTAATAGTTGGAGCAGGTAATATAGGTCAGGCTATTGCAAATTATAATAGCTTTTCTAAATTAGGATTTGAATATGTAGGAATTTTTGATGCTAATCCTAAATTGATAGGAATGAAAATAAAGGATATCGAAATAAGAGAAATAGACACTATAACTGATTTTGTAAGAGATAATGGTGTAGATATTGGAATAATATGTGTTCCTAAAAAGAATGCACAAAATGTTTGTAATGATATGATAGCTGGAGGAATAAAAGGTATATGGAATTTTGCTCCGGTAGATTTAAATGTGCCTAACGATGTAATAGTAGAAAATGTTCATTTAAGTGAAAGTTTGTTGACATTAATATATTTATTACATACAAAGCAAGAAGAGGAAGAAAATGCCTTGTAAAATGTTAATAAAATTAACATAAAATATCAATAATATATTGAAAAAAATTTAACTAAGTAATATAATAATAATTGAAGTTGGGGAGACTTCAATTATTTTTTTGCCTAAGATTGTTATATTATTAACAAATAAAAAATATACAATTGCAAAACTTTATATGATTTATTGTTAATTTATCAATAAAAAGTGTATTGTTTTGAATTAATAGTTAGGGGGATAAGGGAATGGAATTAAAGAATGTTATTCTTGAAAAGGAAGAGCATTTAGCTATTGTTACAATCAATAGACCAAAAGCATTAAATGCATTGAATTCAGAAACATTAAAAGACCTAAACACAGTTATTGATGATCTTGAAAAGGATGATAACATTTATGCAGTTATCCTAACAGGAGCAGGGGAAAAATCTTTCGTTGCAGGTGCTGATATTTCAGAAATGAAAGATTTAGATGAAAAGCAAGGAAAAGAATTTGGACTTTTAGGAAATCAAGTATTTTTGAGATTAGAAAACTTGAACAAGCCTGTAATAGCAGCTATTCAAGGTTTTGCCCTTGGTGGTGGATGTGAAATTTCCATGGCTTGTGATATAAGAATAGCTTCTGATAAAGCATTATTCGGTCAACCAGAAGTTGGATTAGGAATTACTCCAGGTTTTGGTGGTACTCAAAGACTTGCTAGATTAGTAGGTATGGGTAAAGCTAAAGAAATGATTTATACTGCTAGAAATATTAAAGCAGATGAAGCATTAGAAATTGGACTAGTTAATAAAGTTGTTCCATTAGAATCTCTTATGGATGAAGCTAAAAAAATGGCATCAAAGATTATTGTAAATGCTCCAATAGCTGTTAAAGAAGCTAAGGATGCAATAAATAGAGGTATGCAAGTAAGCATAGATAAAGCAGTTGAAATAGAAGCTGAAGATTTTGGTAAATGCTTTGCAAGTGAAGATCAAACTGAAGGCATGACTGCTTTCTTAGAAAGAAGAAAAGAAAAGAACTTCCAAAACAAATAATTTGTTTTTGAAATATTTTTAAGGAGGGTAATTTAAATGAATTTCCAATTAACTAGAGAACAAGAATTAATACAACAAATGGTTAGAGAATTCGCAGTAAATGAAGTTAAACCAATTGCTGCAGAAATTGATGAAACTGAAAGATTCCCAATGGAAAATGTTAAGAAAATGGCTAAGCTTGGCATGATGGGAATTCCATTTTCAAAAGAGTTTGGAGGAGCTAATGGAGATGTATTATCTTACATAATTGCAGTAGAAGAATTATCTAAAGTATGTGCTACAACAGGAGTTATTCTTTCAGCTCATACTTCATTATGTGCTTCAGTAATAGATGAAAATGGTACACCGGATCAAAAGGCTAAATATTTACCAGACCTTTGCTCTGGTAAGAAAATTGGTGCTTTTGGTTTAACAGAACCTAATGCAGGAACAGAT